>NZ_JBIUHC010000068.1:0-54367 GCF_044627735.1 Cupriavidus sp. CuC1
TTCGGATATGGCACCCCTCATCCGGGCGCCAGAGGGACTTCAACCCTCCTGAACAACGCGCTGCTCAGCGCACACTATGACGCCGTGCCGACGTGGGGCCCGCATGAGGATGTGCCCGCCGGCCTAGCCAAGGTGGCCAAGGAGATTCCGCTGGTGATCCTGTCGAACGCTGCTGACGCCCAGATCCAGAAGAATGTGGCCATGCTCGGCGCGCCGTTCCACCGCGTCTACACCGCGCAGCAGGCCCAGGCCTACAAGCCACGGCTGAAGGCGTTCGAGTACATGCTCGATTCGCTGGGCTGCAATCCCGAAGACGTGCTGCACGTATCGTCGAGCCTGCGCTACGACCTGATGTCGGCCGACGACATCGGCATCGTCAACAAGGTATTCGTGAACCGCGGCCATGGCCCGGGCAACGCGGCGTACCGCTACATCGAAATCCAGGATATCGGCGGCCTGCCCGGCGTCGTCGGCCTTTGAATTGAGCCTCCACAGTTCCGTCCCCACACCATGAAGCTTGATTCCTACTGGAACGATTCGGTGCCGACCCTGGCACTGGATGCGCACGACCTGCCGCCGCAGGTCGATGTGGCCATCGTCGGCGGCGGCTTCACCGGGCTTTCGGCGGCGCTGGCGCTGGCCCGGCGTGGGGCCAGCGTGGTGGTGCTGGAAGCCGGGGCCACCGTGGCGCCCGAGGCCTCCGGGCGCAATGGCGGCCATGTGAACAACGGGCTGGCGGTGGACTACGCGGAGCTGGCTGCCAGGGTGGGCGTGGAACGCGCCCGCAGCTGGTACCACGCCTATGACGACGCCGTCGATACCGTGGCGCGCATCGTGCGCGACGAGGGCATTGCCTGCGACTTCCTGCGCAATGGCAAACTCAAGCTCGCCACCCGGGCGCACCAGATGGAAGCGCTACGGCGCAGCGCCGAGCGCCTGGTCGCCGACGGCGTGGACACCGACGTGGAAATTCTCAGCGCGGCGCGCGTGCGTTCCGAGGTGCAGAGCGAGCGCTTCCATGGTGGCCTGCTGTACAAGCGCAGCGGCCAGATGCATATGGGCCGCTTCGCGCAAGGCCTGGCCGTGGCCGCAGAGCGCCACGGCGCACAGATCCACACTGGCACCTGCGTGAGCCGCATTGAACGCGTGCAGGGGCAGGTGCACCGCCTGCACACCGCGCGCGGCACGGTGCTGGCCCGGCAGGTGCTGCTCGCCACCGGGGCTTCGCGCCACGGTGGCTACGGCAGCTTCGGCTGGCTGCGCCGGCGCATCGTGCCGATCGGCAGCTTCATCGTGACCACGGAGCCGCTGGGCGCCAAGCGTGCTAATGCACTGCTGGCCAGGCGCCGCACCTATGTCACGGTGGCGAACATTCATCATTACTTCCGGCTCACGCCCGACCACCGCCTGGTGTTCGGCGGCAGGGCGCGCTTTGCCATTTCCAGTCCGCAGCAGGATGCAGCCAGCGGAGAGATCCTGCGCGCCGGCCTGGCCGAGATCTTCCCGCAGCTCGGCCAGGTCAGGCTTGACTATTGCTGGGGCGGACTGGTCGACATGACGCAGGACCGCCTGCCGCATGCGGGCGAGCGCGACGGCCTGTTCTACTCCATGGGCTACAGCGGCCACGGCACGCAGATGTCGGTGCACATGGGCGAGCGCATGGCCGCGGTGATGGCCGGCGACGCGGCAGCCAATCCATGGCGCGACCGGGACTGGCCCGCCATTCCCGGGCACTTCGGCCCGCCGTGGTTCCTGCCGGCGGTGGGGCTGTACTACCAGCTCAAGGACCGGCTTGCCTGAGCTTTGCGCACCAACCGTCTTTTACGCCGCGAGCACCTTGTTTCCCTCTCAGATTAATCAGGAGCACAACCAACCATGAACGATAGCGGTAACGAGTGCGAGAACCTTGTCGGCCCCTGCGAGAGCCTTCGTGTGATGGATCTGCTCAAGCGCGGCGCGACGCGGCGTGACGTGCTGGCGATGTTGCTGGCGGGCGGCATGCAAGCCACGCTGGCCGGCAGCCTGGCCGGTGTGGCCGTCAACGCGCATGCGCAGACGCCGAAGCGTGGCGGACGTATCCGCGTGGCAGTCGCCACGGCAGCAGCCTCCGATACGCTCGATCCGGCCAAGCAATCGAACCAGAACGACTACGTGCGCTGCAATATGGTCTACAACGGGCTGACCTCGCTCGATAGAAGCCTGACGCCGCGGGCTGCCCTCGCCGAGTCGTTCAACACGACCGATGCCAAGACCTGGGTCTTCACGCTGCGCAAGGACGTGACCTTCCACGACGGTAAAGCGTTGTCTCCGGCCGACGTGGTCTATTCGATCATGCGCCACAAGGATCCCGCCACCGTTTCCAAGGCCAAGGTCCTGGCCGAGCAGATCGAGAGCGTGAAAGCCACCGGCCCGAACGAGGTCACGGTGGTGCTCACCAGCCCCAATGCCGACCTGCCGGTGATTCTGGGCACCTTTCACTTCCTCATCGTCAAGGACGGCACCACCGACTTCAGTGCCGGCATCGGTACTGGACCCTACAAGATCAAGGAATTCAAGCCGGGCGTGCGCACGCTCGTGGTGCGCAACAGCGCCTACTGGAAGCCCGGCAAGCCCTATCTCGATGAAATCGAGTTCGTTGGCATCGCAGATGACAGTGCGCGTGTCAACGCGCTGCTGTCGGGCGGCATGGACCTAGTGGCCTCGGTCAACCCGCGCTCCGTGGCCCGCGTCAAGGGTACGCCTGGCTTCGGCGTCCTCGTCACGCAATCGGGACAATACTCAGACCTGATCATGCGCAAGGACGTGGGTCCTGGCGTGAGCCCGGACTTCTTGATGGGAATGAAGTACCTGCAGGACCGCGAGCAGATGAAAAAGGCGATCGCGCTCGACTATGCGGTGGTCGGCAACGACCAGCCGATTGACCCCACCAATCGGTTCTTCTTCAAGGAACTGCCGCAGCGACCCTTCGACCCGGAAAAGGCGAAGTTTCATTTCCGCAAAGCGGGCGTGACGGGCAAGGTGCCGGTGGTGACCTCGCCGGCCGCCATGTATTCGGTGGAGATCGCGATGGTGATGCAGCAGACTGCGCAGCGTGTGGGCCTGGAACTCGACATCAAGCGCATGCCTGCTGACGGCTACTGGTCGAACCACTGGCTCAACAGCCCCGTGGGCTTCGGCAACGTCAACCCGCGCCCCAGCGCCGATACCATCCTCACGCAGTTCTTCAAGTCCGATGCGCCCTGGAACGAATCGCGCTGGAAGAGCCCCAAGTTCGACCAGCTGCTGCTGGAGGCGCGGGCTGAGACCGATGCCGGTAAACGCAGGCAGTTGTATGCCGACATGCAGACCATGATTCATGCGGAAGCCGGCGTCGGTATCCCGTTGTTCCTGGCCAGCATCGACGGACATTCGTCGAAGCTCAAGGGCTTGTCGCCGATTCCGCTGGGTGGGCTGATGGGCTATTCGTTTGCGGAGAACGTCTGGCTGGATGCCTGATCTTGGAGGGGGCCTTGCTGCCCCTCTCACGCTTGGGGGAGAGGGAGCACACAAGCGGTGAGGTAAAGGTCGTGGATTTGCCTCGCTACTTCTTAGCGCCTTTCAGAGATTTGTCAGCTTTGGGCCGGCGCAAGCCGGCCGCTTTGCATTGTAAAAGCCCCTGCGGCAAGCCCGTCATCTGTTCCCGGCCGGCGCCTGCTGGCACCGCGCCGGCCGGCCGGCGCTATCGCGAAGCCGCGATCCCGCCTCTGCTATGCAGATCGACTTCATCGATCCAGCCGCGGCGCAACTCGGGCACCGAGCGCGCCAGCAGCGCGTAGTAGGGGCGGTGCGGCCCGCGGTCGTAGTCCGCGTGCGCGACCTGGGTCAGCTTGCGGCCATGCTGCATCACCACGATCTCGTCGCAGATTGAGCGCACGGTGTGCAAGTCGTGGCTGATGAAGAGGTATGAGACGCCGAACTCCTTGCGCAGCACTGCCATCAGGTCCAGGATGGCCGCGCCGACCACGGTATCTAGCGCCTATAGCTGCGTCCCGGATGCAGCAATTTTGTCCTATCGGACGCTGGCGAATCATCGCATCATGATTTTCTCTTTTCGCCCGGCACTGCTACGACTGCAATGACATACGCGACGACCCTGCACGATGTTGACGACACGCCAGCCCTGGCCGTCCTGGACAATCTGAGCGGTGGCGAGCGCGGCGAACCGCTCGTCGGCCTTGTGGACCGTGCAAAAGGATGCTGAAAGATTTGAGGGCGCCTGGTCTGCCGGCAATGAGCACCAAAACTACCGCCGTGATTGCCGACGATCATCCTGTGGTGCTCGCCGGACTGGCGCCGTACTTGGCCCGTCAAAGCATTGACGTCATCGCCATCGCGGATAGCGGCCATGGGCTTCTCGAGGAACTGAAGAAGCATGCACAACGACTGCCGGATATCGTCATTACCGGCTATGACTATGGTGGAGAGATCGACGGGTTGCGCTTGATAGAACGGCTACATCGGCTGTACCCGGAGGTGAAGATCGTAGTCTTCACAGGGGCGCGTCCAAATGGTCTGGTTCATGAATTGCTGGCGAAAGGTGCCGACGCGTTTGTCGCAAAATCGATGTGTCTGCAGTTCGTGGCGGATGCATGCCAAACGGTCCTCTCAGGCGCCAAATACATCGACCCGACTACCGAGGGATTGTTGGTTGTCGCAACCCACCATTGCGATGACCCGTGCGACGATCGTCTCAGCCCACGCGAACGTGAGGTTTTTCGCTTGCTGGCGCAAGGCTATCCGCTGCAGGAGATCGCACGGAAATTCCGGCGCAGCGTCAAGACGATCAGCGTTCAGAAGTGCTCGGCCATGAGCAAGCTCGGGCTGCGAAATGAGATAGAACTGGCTTTGTATCTGGTCAAGCACAGACGGGAGACGACCCCGTCCTGACGACAGCGCTGCGGCTAGCAACCGTTGCTGTGAAAAAAAGGGAGCTGCCCAAGAGCAGCCCCCGGAGGGCTCTACCGCAAAACCATGGAAAGTGTCGATATGTGCTGATGAACATACACGCGACAGCAGAGCGCCCTCACATCTTAAGTGGATAGTTGAATGATGGAAATAGGCGACGGCCTAAAAGAAAATTTAGATCGAATACCAACATCCTAGTTCAACTAGGGATTGTGAATTGTTTAAAAAACGATGCAGAATTTGCGTCGCCACAATTCGAGCCAATGCGAATGGGCTACTTACCCTTCTTCGAGGAAATAATCTCATGAAATTCAAACTGTCGGCCCTTGCGACCGCCTTGCTGGTGGTTCCCAGCGCGTATGCGCAATCGAACGTCACGCTGTATGGTGTTGCCGATGTGGGCATTGAATACCTGAACAAGGCCATTGCTTCAACGGGTACCGTACCTGCCAGCGCCCAGGGCAACAATCTATGGGCCTTGCAATCGGGCAACCAATCCGGATCGCGCTGGGGGTTGCGCGGCGTAGAAGACCTGGGTGGCGGTCTGAAGGGCCTCTTTCTGCTGGAGAGCGGATTCAACCTCGATACCGGCACCTCGGGGCAGGGTGGTCGTCTCTTTGGACGCGGCGCCTATGTTGGCCTGCAGAACCAGTGGGGCCAGCTTACGCTAGGTCGGCACACGACGCCGTTCTATGACTTTGGCGTTACCTACGACCCGATGTCGATCGCGAGTCGCTATTCCATCGGTGCACAAGACCCGTTCATGGGCGGCGCGCGTGCCGACAACTCTGCCAAGTATATGGGGACGTTCGGCGGCCTGAGCGTGACTGCCCTCTATAGCTTCAACAGCAGCAACCAGGAAGTCGCCGGCAATTTCACCAACGGGCGTGAGTACTCGTTTGCTGTGAACTATGCCGCAGGCGGATTCGCCGTTGGCGCCATTTACGACCAGTCGAACCGGTCGGCAGCCACGGTTCTGTCGACCAATAGTCTGATCACACGGACCGCAGTCGCCGGGACATACACTTTCGGTCCTGCCAAGCTCTACGGCGGTTACCGATATGCTCACGCGTTCAACGGTGCCACCCTGCCTGGCGTTGCGCTGACCAACACAGTGTCGAACCTCGGTTGGGTTGGCGTTGGCTACCAGGTATCGCCAGCGCTGTCGGTCAGTGGTTCCGCCTACTATCAGAACCTGCGTCAGTCGAACGCCGGCAACCCGTGGCAGTTCGTTGCGTTGGTTGACTATGCACTATCGAAGCGCACGGACCTTTACACCACGTTGGCGTATGCACTGAATCGCGGCAAGTCGAACCTGGGGGTGAATGGGTTCAATGACCAGCTGGGTGCGAGCAGCGAAGCCGTGCAGCCGGGTGCAAACCAGTTTGGCGCTGTTGTTGGCATCCGCCACAAATTCTAAGCTTATAAGTCCGTCCGTGCAGACCCGGGGCACGTCCGGGTTTCTGATGCAAATCCGTCCTGGCTCAGGGTTGCCAGGCCTGGAGCACCATCCATCCCGGGACGGTTTCGCATTGGCCGCCTGCCTCCGCATCATGTCAGACACAGAGGCGCAGCGCCAGGCGGCCAACGGCGGGCGAGAAAGCACCGGAAATTGCAAGTTCCAAGCGTATTCGGCAGGTTCTGCCAGAGCTGCGATGCGATACTTCATCCCGATCGCAAGCCTGCTCTCGCTCTTCATATCGAGGGGATACAAAGTACGTACCGCCGTAGCCGACAGTCATCACTATCGTGCGCCGCGCCGATCCGCTCGTCGCCATGATTCCCTTTAGACATCGCTACTGGTGATACCAGATCCTCTGGATCATCGGTTGAAATTTTTCTAAAACGCTCAGAGAAACAGCCATGTCCGACATCGCCCACCCGAAACAGGAACCCGAGCTTTTCAACCCGTCTGCGCTGTTTGTCAACAACGCGAACATTTCCGGCATGGAAGGCTACCGGGCGATATGCGCCGCAGCCGAAGAAAATTACGAAGGTTTCTGGGCTCGGCATGCGCGCGACCACATCAGCTGGCATAAGCCGTTCACCAAGACGCTGAACGAGGAGCAAGCTCCGTTCTATCGTTGGTTCGAGGACGGTGAGCTCAACGTTTCGTACAACTGCCTGGACCGGAATCTCACGAACGGCAATGCCGAAAAGACGGCGATCCTCTTTGAAGCCGACGACGGCCACGCCACGCGAATCACGTATGCGCAGCTGCACGCAAGGGTCTGTCAGTTGGCTAACGGTTTGCGGGCACTTGGCATCGGCAAGGGCGATCGCGTGGTCATCTACATGCCGATGTCCGTCGAAGGCATTGCCGCCATGCAGGCGTGCGCGCGCATCGGTGCGGTGCATTCCGTAGTCTTTGCCGGCTTCTCGGCCAAATCCCTGCACGAACGGATCATCGATGCCGGCGCGGTGGTGGTGATCACCGCCGACGAGCAGGTGCGCGGAGGCAAGCATCTGCCGTTGAAGTCGATTGTCGACGAAGCCCTCGACTTGGGCGGTTGCGACAGTATTAGCAACGTTATCGTTTACAAGCGCACCGGCGCCAGCATCGCTCTCGTCCCCGGACGTGACCTCTGGCTAGATGCGCTGATCGCCGACCAGAGCACGACCTGCGAGCCGGAATGGGTCGATGCCGAGCATCCGCTGTTCATCCTCTACACCTCAGGTTCTACCGGGAAGCCCAAAGGGGTGCAGCATGCATGCGGTGGCTATCTGCTGTGGGCGATGCTGACGATGAAGTGGACGTTCGACATCAAGCCTTCCGACGTATTCTGGTGCACAGCCGACATCGGCTGGATCACCGGCCACACCTACATCGCCTACGGGCCGCTTGCGGGGGGCGCGACCCAAGTGGTTTTCGAAGGTGTGCCGACCTACCCTAATGCCGGTCGCTTCTGGGACATGGTCCGCAAGCATCGAACCACGATCTTCTATACCGCCCCGACGGCGATCCGCGCGCTGATCAAGGCTTGCGACAGGGACCCGGCGCTGCATCCGAAGCTGTACGATCTGTCCAGCCTGCGCCTGCTCGGCACAGTAGGGGAGCCGATCAACCCGGAGGCGTGGATGTGGTACTTCGACAACGTTGGCAATAGAAAATGCCCCATCGTCGACACCTTCTGGCAAACCGAAACCGGCGGGCACATGATCAGCCCGTTGCCTGGCGTGACGCCGTTGCTGCCAGGCTCCTGCACGCTGCCGTTGCCGGGAATCATGGCCGCAGTGGTCGATGAAGTTGGCAACGAACTGCCGCACGGGCAAGGCGGCATCCTGGTTTTCAAGCGCCCGTGGCCGTCCATGATTCGTACGGTCTGGGGCGATCCGGAGCGGTTCAAGGCAAGCTATTTCCCGCAGGAGCTGGGCGGCAAGCTTTACCTGGCAGGTGACGGCGCGGTACGCAGTGAATCGACCGGCTACTTCAGCATTACCGGTCGCATCGACGACGTGCTCAACGTTTCCGGGCACCGCATGTGCACCATGGAGATCGAATCGGTGCTGGTCGCTAACCCGCACGTCGCCGAGGCCGCGGTGGTGGGCAAGCCGGACGATACCACCGGCGAGGCCATCTGCGCCTATGTCATGCTGAAGGGCGCCCGGCCCCAGGGCGACGAAGCGCAGCGGATCGCCAGGGAGTTGCGCGACTGGGTCGCCAGGCAGATCAGTCCGATCGCCAAGCCCAAGGAAATCCGTTTTGCCGACAACCTGCCCAAGACCCGCTCGGGCAAGGTGATGCGCCGGCTGCTGCGCGCAATCGCCAAGGGCGAACCGATCACGCAGGACCTGTCGACCCTTGAGGATCCTGCGATCCTGGAGCAACTCAGGCAAGCGCAGTAATCGGGCAATTCGACCGGCGATCCGCACACTGTGCGAGGCTGCCTGTCAATGCACATTTTTTAGAAGGCGACTATACAAGGGGGCTCAGGAGTTGATGATGGAGTTTACGATCAAGGTCGGGCACTGCAACCATGATCTGAAAGTAGTTGAAATGCTGAACACTGGAAAAATCGAGCCCGACACGGAGGTCTGCAATGTCGCCTAAGCGACGATGGACGGCAATGCAGCAGCGCTACCCTTTGCTCGGTGAATTCGGGTACATCGACATGATGCTCAATTCATCCATGCATCCCAGGACTCAGCATCGCGTCCTGGACTGCGTCGAGGAACAGCGCGTATGGGAGCAGCCGGGATCGCCGGGCATCGGTATCACCCGTTTCGGTCGCTTCGAGCACTCTTGCTGCGTCACGTTCGCAGGCAGCCGCCATCACGCCATGTACTACGTGTGCCAGAATAGCCGCTATCGCATGGAAGAAGCGCCGACATTTGTATCAGAGTTCCATGCAGGCGATGAGTAGCCCACCTCATGCTGCCGGCAAGGCTGACAGACCCGGGTGCAACGATGCCGATGCGCCGCGTGTCCGGCGCAACGTAGCGGGAGCCATAGCTCATCGATTGGCCGGCTCGTAGTTTCTGCACGGCCAGGATCTTGCTCTGCAATGTCATCGCCGCCTGCAGTCCCTGGCCCTGCACGTCCTGCCAGCTACCCGAGGGGGACGCGCCATAGAGCATGACTGCAGCGCGCACCTATTCCATGCGGCTGTCAGCATGCCAAAGCGTGCCGGCAGAATTCGCCACGCTGATCTCCCCTGGCAGGCCGCGCGTCGTTGTGCGAAAAACCTCCAACTGCGTCGCTGATGCCCGTAGCGCCGTCAGCGTCCGAGAAGTGGGTCATGTGTGTAATCGAACGAACCGCCTCGATGGCCCTGCGCATGCGTCGACGTAGCTCAGCAGAGCGCCTGGCTGATGATGGCAAACTGCTTGAGCGCGCTATCCGCCGTCGGTACGCCATGACGCGCCATCGCCACGACGATATCCACCTGCACCAGTCCCGCCTGCGCGAGCCAGTCCTGCAGGGCGCTCGTTCCCGTGACATCCACGCGCACGAAAGACCCGGTGTAGGCGCTAGACCAGCAGGCAATCAAGGCTTTCGCGCGTTCGCTATCGGAGGCCACCACCGGCCCGATTGCATTGCCCCGCCCGAAGCGGCGCATGACCGAGAATCCGACCGCTTCCCCATTGCGCTCCAGCACCATCGTCTCACCCACGGCGAGCAATGACTTCAGCACTTCGCCGCGCGACATGCCAGTTGCGCGATTCCCGAGTTCGACGATCGTCTCGATATCGCCTGGCTCGAGCGGACGCAGCGATTCTCCTGCGGCCAGTGCCACCGGGTCGACGGCATTCATCGTGCCCTGATGCTGATTGATGGTGCCGGTCGCGACGAAGCCGAGGCGCTCATACAGCGGCTGTCCGGCGGGGGTTGCGTTCAGCAGTGTGCAGCGGTCGCCAAGCGCTTCCAGCACCAGGCGCATCAACCCGCTGCCGACGCCCTTGCCTTGATGCGACGGCGACACGATGATCATCCCAAGCGATGCTTGCTGTCCCTGCTTCCAGCAAAGCCCGGTGCCGATCACCACCCCGGCTTCCTCCGCGACGAAGCCAGTACCTAGACGAAGGACAAATTGCCAGTCTTCAGCACGATGCGGCCAGCGCAAGGATTGCGACAGTTCATATGCGGCGGGCACGTCCTCTTCGCTCATGGCGCGGTAGGTGACTGGAGCATGGATAGCGTGGCTTGGCATGGTGTCTTCCTTTAAAGTAAGCCGAATCTTCAATACGTCTGGCAGGACTACTGACTGAAGCCATCTTGCCACAGTGTCCTTCCCGCTTTACGGCGCCAATGCGATTCCACAGGATCGTCTGGCAGCCGCTTTGTCGCGCGGCGCTTATGCCGTTCGGCCGGCGCCAGACCGCAGAAGTTGCTACGCCCGCGCTCCTGCAAAGGGCTTACGGGATGCAGTCCGCGGATCCCCCCCCAGGGCATCGGCCGGCGCCTATCACAGCAGCGAACTGTTCGGGATGCAGCAAGTTATGCTGAACGGCACGTTCAATGCCGCTGTTTCTATGCTTTGACACTGTCCAAACGCAATACTCCCGAGGCTCGATAGTGCTGTAATGCTGTTCAGGGCGTAGGCGACGCCAGCGCGGACACGATCCATGTCGGGCAACGCCTGCGCCGAGAGAGTTTTTCCTTTTTGAGGGCTTGCGCGGCTCATGGCAGCGTAATCCTCGTTTCATCGCGAGAACAGTCATGTCAAGTTTGCAGCAGGGCATCACCGAGCGCGCCACGCCGGCTACATTTGTCGATTTGCGTGCGTTTGCGCAGGACCATTCCCTCGGTGTTCCCTTCACCGACGCTTCCGGGGAAGACGACTTCCTTTCCCGGCGTCGCATGCTGGACTTGCCACCGGGACCGGTAACGGTCGGCGTTATCACGCTGGACGGCGGGAGCGGGCTGGTCAAGGCACAGCCGGCGGATGAGTTCATCATCGTCTGCGAGGGCAAGCTGACACTTACCCAGCAGGATCGCACGATCGTGCTGGGTCCGGACAACAGCGCCGTGCTGTTGCATGATGCCGAATTCGTCTGGTCCGCTGAATGCCCGGTGTCGATCCTGTTCGTGCGCTACCAGTACAGCAGTCCTGGTGCGCGCGCGCTGCTGCCGATCGCGGAAGGGCCGGTACTGGAACCGTCCAGCGCGCCTGCGGCCGAGTTGCTGCTCACGCCGACTCCCGCTTGTCGCAACTACACGGACTATCGTTCTGAGGACGGTCAGTTCGTCTGCGGCACCTGGGATTCGACACCCTACCATCGCCGCGCGATGTTCTATCCCCACTACGAACTGATGTACCTGTTGGAGGGCAGCGTGACGTTTGAAGATGAAACCGGCCGTAGCGGAACGTTCTCGCGCGGCGATATCTTTCTGGTCGAACAGCATGCGCGGTGCAGTTGGGATAGCCGCGAGCAGGTGGCCAAGGTTTATGTGATGTTCCGTCCGGCGTAGTTCGTACTGCGGGCCGTTGACGTTCACTGGTGGTCTCCGCTTCACCGTGAAGCTTTGCCCGCAGGCAGTCATGCCTGTGGGCTTTTTTTGTCTCTTTCTTACTAGCAGAGGTTCTTCATGGCACTCAAAGACTTCAAAGTACTTACATTTGACGTGGTTGGCACGCTGATTGACTTCGAGGGCGGGATGCTGGACTACTTTCGTCGCGCTGTTCCCGACAGCGCCATCAGCGATGAGGATTTCCTCGCCGCCTATCGCCGCACGCGCGCCGCTGACAAGACGATGTGGTATCCCGATGACCTGGAACGTTGCTGGCACCTGATGGCGCAGAGCCTGGGCTTGCCCGATTCCGACGAACTCGCACGCGGACTGCGGGACTCCGTGGTCCACTGGAAGGCGTTCCCGGATTCGGTCGAGGCACTGAAGCGACTGCGCAAGCATTTCAAGCTGGTGGCGATGACCAACGCGCAGCGCTGGGCGCTGTCCCACTTCGAGAGGACGCTGGACTTCCCGTTCGACGACACCGTCACCTGTGACGATGCCCTGACGGAAAAGCCCGACCCGCAGTACTTCGCCTATGCGCGTGGCCGCTATGACGCCAAATGGGGTTACAAGCAACAGGACAACCTGCACGTGGCGCAGAGCCAATACCATGACATCGGCGTTGCCAGAAAGCTCGGCCTGAAGACCTGCTGGATCGAACGCCGTCATGCGCAACCGGGTTTTGGCGGCACCATGGAAGTGCCGGAGCTGACCAGGCCGGACTACCACTTCCATTCGCTGGCGCAACTGGCGGATGCGGTCGAGGGCAGCGAGTAACGCGTTCTCGCGCCGGGGCGGTGTGCAAGTCGCACCGCCCTTGTCCATCGCTTATCTTTCCCGCCCCGTTTCCGCTCTCACTCTTCTGACCTCCATCCCATCACCATCATTCCGCATTCCGCCTCTTGCGGCGACTTCACCGACGACGGCCCTGTCGGCAGACCGCTAAGCCAACCGCCGTGCCATGCCCGCAGCTTCGAAGTTGATCTGGAGGGAGTCGGACAAAACCGGACCGGCTTGTGGGAATGCACAGTCGGCTCCTACGAGCGGCAAGTAGCGCAAGCCGAAGTCATGCACATCCTTGCGGGTGAATGCCTGTTTACACCGACGGGCGGCACGCCGATCCGGATCAAGACCGGAGACACGCTGTTCTTCCCGGCCAACACGACCGGCATCTGGGAGATTCTGGAACCCCTGCGCAAGGTCTATGTGATCTTGCAGTGATCGGCACGCGAGCGAGGATCCGGTGTCTATGAAAATCGCTGGGTCCCCGCTTTCGCGGGGACGTCGCAGGCATAACTGAACGGCATTGCTCCGTCGTTCCCGCACAAGCGGGAATCCGATGACTTTCACAGGCGCCTCGCTTTCGGTGCGGGTCAGACTACCTCCTGCAACACCTGCGCACGGGCAAAGCGCCCTATGGCATAGGGCTCCAGCGGAATCGAGGTACTTCCCGTGGCGATCAGTTCGGCCATGGTTTCGCCCACGCCGGGGCTGATCGCAAAGCCCTCGCCATTGAAGCCGAAGGCGTAATGCAGGCCAGGCACCGTGGCGCTGGGGCCCATCACCGGCTGCCAGTCGGTGGTATAGCCTTCGATACCGCTCCACACGCGAATCAGCTGCACATGCTCGAAGGCCGGCACGAAACGGCGCAGCTCGCGCAGCTGGCGCAGCACGTTGTCGGGCTTCACGTAGGCGCGAATGCTGTCGGTATACGCCGGCCCCTTGAGGCCGCCGCCGAAGACGATGTTGCCGCGTGAGATCTGGCGGAAGTACAGGCTCTCATGCTCGATCGGCGTCGAAACGCCGATGGAAGGGCCGATGGCATAGGGTAGGGGCTCGGTCACGCCCATCTGCGGGCCGCGCGCGTCCATTGGCACGGCTTCGCCGAACTGCTCGGCCATGCGGTTGGACCAGGCGCCGCAGGCCACCAGTATCTGCGGCGCGCGAAAGCGCCGACCATCGGCGGTGTGGGCAACAAAGCCATTGGCGTCGCGCTCCACCCGCATCACCTCGGCATGCTCGACGATCTGTGCGCCGGCGCGACGCGCGGCGCGCGCGAAGGCCGGGCCGGCCAGGCGCGGGTTGGCATGGCCGTCCTGCGGCGAATACGATCCCGCCACCACGCCGGGCGCGAAGATGCCCCAGCGCTGGCGCAACTGCTCGGCGCTGAAGAGCTGCAGGTCTAGCCCGAGCGGCTTCACGTCGCGCGCGTGTTGCTCGATTATGGCGGCCTGCTGTTCGGTGTAGCACACGCGCAAGTGGCCGTACGGGACGAACTCGAGGTCCTCGCCCAGCAGTTCCTTCACACGCCCCCAGACGGCGCGCGCGCGGTTGGCCAGTGGCATCTGGTGCAGCGCGCGTCCCTGGCGGCGCACATTGCCGAAGTTGGTGCCGCTGGCCTGGCGCCCGACCAGCTCACGCTCCAGCAGCACGACCGAGAGGCCATGCTGGCGCAGGAAGAAGGCGGTGGTCGTGCCCATCAGGCCGCCCCCGAGCACCAGCACATCGGCGTCGTGCGTCTTGGTTGCCGTGCTGCTCATGGCTGCACCTCACGTGTATTCATCATCAGTGGCTTGACCGGCGCCTGCGAACGCAGGCGACCGACTTGTTCGATCGGGATGGCGCAGGCCTGCGCCACGATCTCGGCCGCGGCATGGCCGCAGAAGCGGCCCTGGCAGCGGCCCATGCCAACGCGGCTGAAGGCCTTGGCCCGATTGACTTCCTGGGTGTCCAGTTCGGTCACGCAGCGGCGCAACTCGCCCACGGTCACGGCTTCGCAGCGGCATACCACCGCGGCATCGGGCAGTGCGGCGGCCTGCGCGTGCGGCCACGGGAAGGCGCGCGCCAGTCCTTGGCGGAAGCGGTCCATCTGGTCGAGGGTGCGGCGCAGCGCAGCCGACTCCGCGGCGTATAGCGAGCGACCCCGCTCATGCCCCAGGTCGGCCAGCGCCGCCAGCGCCGCGAGCCGGCCCGCGGCCTCGGCGCCATCGGCACCGAGGATGCGGGCGCCGTCGCCGGCCAGGTAGACGCCGCGCGTGCTGCTGCGGCCGTCCACGTCGATGCGCGGCAGCCACTGGCGGCTCACGGGTTCGAAGGCGAATTCGCAGCGCGCGAGGTCGGCGAGTTGGGTCTCGGCGCGCAGGTGCCAGCCCAGGCCCACGGCGTCGCACGCAAAGCGCTGCTCGCGCCCGCGCGCATCGCGCACGGCCACGGCTTGCACGCCAAGGCGGTCGTCCCCGTCGATGACCAGCGGCGTCACACCCTGCAGCACCGGTACGCCGGCCGCCTTGAGCGCGCGGATCAGTCCGAGCCCGCGCAGCGCGAGGCGCGGGCGTGCCAGCAGCCCGGCGACGGCACCCCAGGATTTATTGGCGGGGGACGTGTCAAGTACGGCCGCCACGCGCGCGCCAGCCTGCATGTACTGCGAGGCCACCAGGTAGAGCAGCGGCCCGCTGCCCAGGAAGACGACCTGCGCTCCGATGGCACAGGCCTGGGCCTTCAGCGCGATCTGCGAAGCGCCCAGGCTGTAGCAGCCGGCGCGGTGCCAGCCGGGCACCGGCATGAGCCGGTCGGTCGCGCCCGAGCACACCAGCAGTGCGTCGAAGGGCAGCGTCTGCGGCTCGTCCCCGCACACGACATGCAGTTCACCCTCGGTCAGGTTCCACGCCAGCGTGTTAGGCCGGTAGTCGATCCGCGCGCGCAGTGCGTCGAAATCGCGGTGCAGCGCCTGGGCCTTGTCGGCCTCGCTGCCGTAGAGCTTGGCGTAGGAGCGTTTGAAGCCCTCGGGCTGCCGGCGATAGATCTGGCCGCCGTCGCGCCGGCCTTCATCGACCACGGTAGGGCGCAGCCCGGCCTGCACCAGTGCCTGGGCCGCGCGTACGCCGGCGGGGCCTGTGCCGACCACGACGATGCGGGGCAATGCTGACGGCGCGCTCATGTGGCGGCTCCTGGCGCGTGGCGCGCGAGCGATTCCTGCAGGTCTTGTGTCACGGGCCAGTGGTGCGCGGCCGGTCGGGTCAGCACCTCCATGCCGGCCTCGGCAAGCGTGGAACAAGCGCGCAGGCGCTCGCCGGCAGGCGTCCATACCCAGCAGTCCTGGCAGGCGCCCATCAGGCAGAACCCCGCGCGCGGGCCGTCACCGAACTCGCTGTCGCGTAGGCGCCGGCCATTCAGCAGCAGCGCGACCAGAAGGGTGTCGCCCGCCAGTGCGGTGGCACTGTGGCCATCGATGTGCAGTGTGATGGTGGGACGGTCGGATTCTGCCAGCCGCATGAATCGCGCGGGCAGTGGGGGAGCGTTGTCGGGCATGGGGCGGCGGCTCGGCGTTGGTTTGGAAACAATGGTCTGGCTGCTGCAATCTCAGCTCGCAAGCGCGGCACGCACTTCGGGCAAGGCCAGTACGTCGTCGAGCGTCTTCTTTACGCGCGCGAACATCAGCTCGAATTCGTCTTCGGTGTACGTCAGCGCCGGGGCAAAGCCGAGGATATTGTCGCCGAAGGCGCGGAACACGACGCCGTTGCGGTAGGCGGTAGCGGCAATGCGATCTGACAGGCCCAGCGATGCGTCGAAGCCGCGCTTGCTGGCCTTGTCGCTGACCAGCTCCAGCGCACCCAGCAGGCCGCGATGGCGCGAGTCGCCCACCAGCGGATGGTTGCGCAGCGCATCCAGCCCGGCTGCGAAGGTGGCCGCGCGACGCTGACCGTTGACCAGGATGCCCCCTTCCTCATACAGGCGCAGGACTTCCAGGGCCACTGCCGCACTGACGGGGTGGGCCGAATACGTGGCGCCGTGACCGATGGGCGCTGCGCCGGGTGCGCCGTCGGCGATGCCAGCATAGACCTGGTCGGAGAGCAGTGTCGCGCCCATGGGGACGTAGCCGGCGGTGAGGCCCTTGGCCAGGGTCATGATGTCCGGGTCGACGTCTTCGGCCTCGCAGGCAAACATGGGGCCGGTGCGGCCGAAGCCGGTGATAACCTCGTCGACCACAAAGAGAATGTCCAGTTCGCGCGCTGCGTCCCGCATGGCCTTGAGCCAGCCCTTGGGCGGTACGATCACGCCGCCCGAGCCCTGAATGGGTTCGCAGAAGAACGCGGCCACATTGTCCGCGCCGAGCTCGGCGACTTTTGCGCGCAGTGCCGCCACCGAGGCGTCGATGATGCCTTGCCCATCGGTGGGATCCACAGCGCGGTAGGGATTGGGCGAGGGGATGTAGTGCTGCGTCGGCAGCGGCAGGTCAAAGCCGCGGTGGAACGCGGGCAGGGCAGTGAGACCCGCGCCCGTCGACGAGGAGCCATGATAGCCGCGCTCCAGCGAGATAAAGTGCTTCTTCGACGGGCGTCCGGTGGCGTTGAAGTACTGCGTGATGAAACGCACGGCCGTATCGACCGCCTCGGAGCCGCCGAGCGTGAGATACACGTGGTTCAGCGAGCGGGGCGTGATCTGCACCAGCTTGTCAGCGAGGCGAATCGCCGGCTCGCTGCTGAAATGAAAGTAGCCGGTGGCGTAGGGCAAGCGGCGCATCTGCTCGGCGGCGGCCTGCACCACACTTTCCTGGCCGTAGCCGACGTTGACGCACCACAAGCCGGCGAAGGCGTCGAGCACTTCGTGGCCGGTGGCGTCGGTCAGCCACGCGCCCCGGCCCGACGACAGCACGGTGGGGCCGCGCTGCTCGTGCGTGCGCCAGGGCGACACAGGGTGGATCAGGTGTGCGCGATCGGCAGCGTCAAGCGCGGCGAGCTGGGGCAGGTCGGTGAGTTGGGTCATGGCAGGGTCCGTTCGCGTCCGTCATTTTCGTCTAATCATGCGCCAGCACAACTGGCTGGCCTTTGCATGAAGCTTAGGGCCGGTGGCACATGGCGTGGTGCTGCATTGAGGGGGCTGAACGAAGTACGCTGCTGTTATGCGGGCCGTGGCAGCAGATTGTTTGGCAGTGCGCTTTCCGCGGCCTGGCGCGGCTTCAGCCCATGGCCTGGGTGACGAGCGCGAACAGCGCCGCGGCGCCCGGCCGCGTGACCAGCGGCGGCGCACCTCGCACCATGGTCGTGGGAACATCCACGCGCGGCAGGCCAATGCTCTCCAGCCATTCGCCCAGGCCGCTGGCGCAGTCGATGTCGATGCGCGTGAAGTTGCCTGCATTTTGGCCGGCCAGGTACGCGACCAGCGCCTTGGCGCCCTTGGCGTCGGGGGCTACCACGGGGCCGATGACATGGCCGCGCCCGAAGCGGCGCACCATGGCGAAGCCGCGCGGCTCGCTCTCCAAGTCCAGCACCACGCAGGCCTCGGCGCTGGTCAGCAGGTCGTCGACCAATGCCTTGCGGGGCATGCCGCGCGCCTGGGTGTCTAGCCGGTGCAGTGCGGCGGCCTCGTTGCGACCCGCGGGGCGCAGGCGCCAGCCGTCGGGCAGGGCGATCAGCGGGGCAGGCTGGGCCGTACCCTGGTGCTGGCAGACCTCGCCAGTGCGCGCAAAGCCCAGTCGCTCGTACAGGCCGCGGCCGTCGGCCGTGGCGTGCAGCAGCACGGTGCAGTCGTCCAGGCCTTCAAGCAGCGCGCGCATCAGCCGGTAGCCGATGCGCCGGCCCTGGCATGCCGGCGTGACAATCACCATGCCGATGGTGGCGTGGCGCTTGCCCCAGCGCCAGCGCAGGGCGGTGGCGATGAGCTGGCCATCGAGTTCGGCCACGATGCCCTCGGCGTGCGCGAACATCTGCTTCCAGTCGGTCAGGCGATGGGGCCAGCGCTGTTCCTGCGACAGGGCGTGGGCCCGCGTCAGGTCGTCGGCGGTCATCGGGCGCAGCACCACGTCGTCGTCGGCAATGGTGTCCCGGGCATGAGGTAGCGGGGAAAACATGGGCGTTGTCCTCGTGGCAAAAGGTTGGCTCCGGCATTTATCTTGGACGACATCGGGCGGTCCAGCCAGAACGAGTTGGGGTTTATCCGAAACTTGCAAGATTCGTCTGCGGGAGGTGCCGGTTTTGCAATTCAATGCGGTAGCGCAGGCGGTAACAGAGAGAAATGCTGAGCTATCATGACTAGCATAAATGACCTGCAGCCATTTGCGGTGTGTCATGACAAGTCCGCGCCTGCCGGCCTTTCCAGACCAACCAGGAGCACTACGATGAGCGAAAGCCGTAAAGAGTTCGAGAACCTTGTTGGCCCGGGCGAGAGCCTTCGTGTGATGGATCTGCTCAAGCACGGCGCGACGCGGCGTGACGTGCTGGCGATGTTGCTGGCGGGCGGCATGCAAGCCACGCTGGCCGGCAGCCTCGCCGGCCTGTCCGTCAAGGCCCATGCGCAGACGCCGAAGCGTGGCGGACGCATCCGCGTGGCGGCCGCCACGGCAGCTGCCTCCGATACGCTCGATCCGGCCAAGCAATCGAACCAGAACGACTACGTGCGCTGCAGCATGGTCTACAACGGCCTGACCTCGCTCGATGGCAGCCTGACGCCGCGGCCGGCGTTGGCCGAATCGTTCAACACCACCGATGCCAAGACCTGGATCTTCACGCTGCGCAAAGGTGTCGCCTTTCACGACGGCAAGGCGTTGTCTCCGGTCGACGTGGTGTACTCGATCATGCGCCACAAGGACCCCGCCACCGCTTCCAAGGCCAAGGTGCTGGCGGAGCAGATCGAGAGCGTGAAAGGCACCGGTCCTAACGAGGTCACGGTGGTGCTTACCAGCCCCAATGCCGACCTGCCGGTGATCCTGGGCACCTTTCACTTTCTCATCGTCAAGGACGGCACCACCGACTTCAACGCGGGCATCGGTACGGGGCCCTACAAGATCAAGGAGTTCAGGCCGGGCGTGCGCACGGTGGTGGTGCGCAACGATGCATACTGGAGGCAGGGAAGGCCCTACCTGGACGAGATCGAGTTCGTCGGTATCGGCGACGAGAGCGCGCGCGTCAACGCGCTGCTGTCCGGCGGCATGGACCTGGTGGCCTCTGTCAACCCGCGCTCCGTGGCCCGCGTCAAGGGTACGCCGGGCTTCGGCGTCCTCGTCACGCAATCGGGGCAGTACACAGACCTGATCCTGCGCAAGGACGCGGGTCCTGGCATGAACCCGGACTTTGTGATGGGGATGAAGTACCTGCAGGACCGCGCGCAGATGAAGAAGGCTATCGCGCTTGACTATGCGGTGCTCGGCAACGACCAGCCGATCGACCCCACCAACCGCTTCTATTTCAAGGGCCTGCCTCAGCGCGCCTTCGACCTCGACAAAGCTAAGTACCATTTGGGCAAGTCCGGCGTGACAGGCAAGGTGCCGGTGGTAACCTCGCCTGCTGCCCTGTATTCGGTCGAGATGGCGACCGTGCTGCAGCAGACTGCGCAACGTGTGGGCCTGGTCCTTGACATCAAGCGCATGCCTGCCGACGGCTACTGGTCGAACCACTGGCTCAACAGTCCCGTTGGCTTCGGCAACGTCAACCCGCGCCCCAGCGCCGACACCATCCTCACGCAGTTCTTTAAGTCCGATGCGCCCTGGAACGAGTCACGCTGGAAAGACCCCAAGTTCGACCAGCTGCTGCTGGCGGCGCGGGCCGAAACCGATACCGCCAAACGCAGCCAAATGTATGCCGACATGCAGTCCATGATCCACGAGGACGCCGGCATCGGTATCCCGCTGTTCTTGGCCAGCATCGACGGACATTCATCGAAGCTCAAGGGCTTGTCACCGATCCCGCTGGGTGGGCTGATGGGCTATTCGTTTGCGGAGCATGTCTGGCTCGAGGCCTGATGGGACAGGGCTGTGCCCTTCTTCGCAAGCGTTCGCTCCTGCGCCCTGGCGGTCAGGCCGGCCATACTTGCCCAAAGTCTCCCGGCCCACTTCAAGTAGCCGGGGGCCGGTTCGCCGGTCCCGGTGAACGCGGGCCTGGTTGCCGGTCAGGGCAATCGCCGCGCGCAATCTTCCTCGAACAGGTCGAGAACCGCCAGCGCGGCGGCGCAGGCCAGCGGATTGCCCCCATATGTACCGCCCAGGCCGCCAGGCGCGGGCAGGGCCATGATCTCGGCGCCCGACCACGCCGGACAGCGGCATGCCGCCGGCCAGGCTCTTCGCCGCCGTGACCAGGTCAGGCTGGATGCCCGCATGCAGGAAGCCGAACATCTTTGTGGCGGGAGGAACAGCAGTTCCTTCGATGGGATGGATGAGGCCTTTGCCGGCAAGCCGCGAAATGCAAACCGGCCGGCTTGCGCCGGCCGCTCGAGAGGAAGAGGAGCGTTATCAGTCCAGCAGCCCCTGGCAGACGTACTTGATATGCATATACTCTTCGAGGCCATGGCGCGACCCTTCGCGGCCGTAGCCGGAGTCCTTCACGCCGCCGAAGGGCGCCGCTTCCGCGGCTAGCGCACCCTCGTTGATACCGACAATGCCCGACTCAAGCGCGTCGGCAAGGCGCCAGATCCGCCGCACATCATTCGAGTAGAAATACGCCGCCAGCCCGAACGGTGTGGCGTTAGCCGCCGCGACCACATCCGCCTCGCTACTGAAGCGCGTAACCGGCGCCACTGGGCCGAAGGTCTCCTCGCAGGAGCAGTCCATCGACGCATCCACATTGACCAGCACCGTGGGCGCATAGTAGTTCGGCCCCGGACACTGCTCGTTGCAGATGCGTTCGCCGCCGACGACCACGCGGGCACCGCGGCTGATCGCGTTCTTGACATGGCGTTCAATCTTGTCGACCGCCCGCGCGTTGATCATCGGGCCGATCTGCGCGGCCGGGTTCGTGGCAGGGGCGACGACCAGTGCGCCGACGCGCGCGGCAAGTTTTTCGACAAAGGCGTCATGCACCTTGTCCTGGACGTAAATGCGGTTCGGGCACACGCAAGTCTGTCCACCGTTGCGGAATTTGGCGGCCATCAAACCATCGACGGCGGCATCGAGATCGGCGTCGTCGAAAACGATAAACGGTGCATTGCCGCCCAGTTCCAGAGACAGCTTTTTCAGCGTATCGGCGGAGCGGCGCGCCAGGTGCTTGCCCACTGGCGTCGAGCCGGTAAAGGTGATCTTGCGCACCCGGGCATCGTCCAGCCATACGTCGACGACTTCGGCCGCCCGTTCGCGAGAGGTGATGACGATATTCAGAACGCCGGGCGGCACGCCCGCCTGTTCGGCGAGCCTCACTAGCGCGAGTGAGGTCAGCGGCGTATCCTCGGCGGGCTTGCACACCACCGTGCAGCCAGCGGCTAGCGCTGGCGCGATCTTGCGCGCGATCATCGCGGCGGGGAAGTTCCACGGCGTGATCGCGGCGATGACGCCAACGGGCTCGCGCAGTGCCAGCATGCGCCGGCCGGGAACAGGCGCGGCGATCACGTCGCCATCGGCGCGCGTGGCTTCTTCGGCAAACCATTCGACATAGCTCGCGGCATAGAGCACCTCGCCTTTGCCTTCGGCCAATGGCTTGCCCTGCTCGCGCGAGATCAGGCGACCAAGGTCTTCCATGTGGCTGACGATCAGGTCGTTCCAGCGCTTGATGATCTGCGCGCGTTGCTTGGCAGGGGTCTTGCGCCAGCCCGGAAAGGCCGCGTGCGCGACATCGACGGCGCGGAGTGCGTCGGCCGCGCCGCTGTCCGGCACAAGGGCAAAGACTTCGTTGGTGGCGGGGTCCGCCACGGACAAGGTGCGGTCGTCGGCGGCGCCACACCATTCGCCGCCGATAAAGTTGCGGCCGGGAAGCAAGGTCTGGTTCTGGAGGGACAAAGGCATGGACAAACTCTCCTTAAGAATGGGATCAGGCGGTGGCAACGGCGCGCACCGCGCCCTCGGTATGCAGATCGACTTCATCGATCCAGCCGCGGCGCAACTCGGGCACCGAGCGCGCCAGCAGCGCGTAGTAGGGGTGGTGCGGCCCGCGGTCGTAGTCCGCGTGCGCGACCTGGGTCAGCTTGCGGCCATGCTGCATCACCACGATCTCGTCGCAGATTGAGCGCACGGTGTGCAGGTCGTGGCTGATGAAGAGGTACGAGACGCCGAGCTCCTTGCGCAGCTCTGCCATCAGGTCCAGGATGGCCGCGCCGACCACGGTATCTAGCGCCGAGGTGATCTCGTCGCACAGGATCAGCTCCGGCTCGGCCGCCAGCGCCCGGGCCAGGTTCACGCGCTGCTTCTGCCCGCCGGATAGGCCGCCAGGCGTGCGCTGCGCCACGCCGGCCGGCAGCCGCACCAGATCGAGCAACTGGCGAATCCGTGCCCGTTTCGCTTCGCCGCGCAGGCCATGGAAGAACTGCAGCGGCCGCGCCAGGATCTCCTCCACGGTGCGTGCAGGATTGAGCGCGGTATCGGCCATCTGGAACACGATCTGGATGCGCCGCAGCTCGTCGTGGCTGCGTTTGGCCACCGTCGGTTTCAGTGGGCGGCCGTCGAACGCGATGCTGCCGCGGCAGGGCGCCACCAGCCCGGCGATCGCGCGCGCCAGCGTGGTCTTGCCCGAACCCGATTCGCCGATGACGCCGATCGCCTGGCCCCGGTACAGCTTCAGGTCCACACCTTCCAGGATCTTCGAGGCCGGCTGGCCATGCGCATCGATGACGCCATAGCCGGCGGACAGATCGCGGACCTCGAGCAGCAGGGGGCTCTTGTCCGGGTCTACCGGTGCGCCCGGACGTTCCGTCGGCCGGGCAGCCGCCAGCAGGCAGCGCGTGTAGTCGTCGGCCGGCTGGTACAGGATCTGGTCGGTCTCGCCCAGCTCGCGCATCTTGCCGTCGCGCAGCACCAGGATATGATCCGCGACCTGCGCCACCACGGCCAGGTCGTGGCTGACATAGACCGCGGTGGTGCGGCGCTCCTGCACCGCGCGGCGGAACACGCGCAGCACTTCGACCTGCGTGGTGACGTCCAGCGCCGTGGTCGGCTCGTCCAGGATCACCAGGTCGGGATCGGTGATCAGGGCCATTGCCGCCATCAGGCGCTGCAACTGGCCCCCGGAGACCTGATGGGGATAGCGCTCGCCAATGGACTCGGGATCGGGCAGCGCCAGCTCGCGGAACAGCGCGACCGCCTTCTTCTCGGCGGCTTTGCGATCCATAAGCCGGTGGATCAGCGCCGGTTCGACCACCTGGTCCATGATGGTGCGCGACGGGTTGAACGAGGCCGCCGCGCTCTGTGCGATATAGGTGATCTCGCGCCCGCGCAGCCGGCGCTGGTCGCCTGGCGACAGGTGCAGCACGTCGGTAGCGCCGACGCGGATGCTGCCCGAGATCTCACAGCCGTGGCGTGCAAAGCCCATCAGCGCCAGCGCGGTGGTGGTCTTGCCCGAGCCGGACTCGCCGATCAGTGCCAGCACCTTGCCGGGTTCGATCTCGAAGTCCACACCATCCACCAACGTCGCCTGGCCTGCGGTGATGCGCAGATTGCTGACCTTTACGGACGTGCCCATTATTTGACTCCGGTACGTGCCGAGCGACCCGGCAGATTGTCGATGACGAGGTTGACGGCGAGGGTCAGGCTGGCGATGGCCAGCGCCGGCGCCACCACGGCCATGCTGCCGTCGGATAGCGCGCCGATGTTCTCGCGCACCAGCGAACCCCAGTCGGCATCGGGCGGCTGGATGCCCAGGCCCAGGAAGCTGAGGCTGGCGAGCAGCAGCACGACGTAGACGAAGCGCAGCCCCAGGTCGGTCAGCATGGGCCCGAGGATGTTCGGCAGGATCTCCTGGCGCATGATGTAGGCGGTGCCTTCGCCGCGGGTGCGGGCAACCGTCACGTAGTCCATCGCATTGATGTTGACCGCCAGCGAGCGCGCGATGCGATACGCACCCGGGACGTAGATGATCGCCGCCGTGACGGCGAGCATCCACACCGACGAGCCGAAGGCCGCGACCATGATCAGCGCGAACATCTTGCTGGGGATCGCCGTGAGCGTATCGAGGCCGCGGCTCAGGCCGGCATCGATCCAGCGGCCGCTGACGGTGGCGAGCAATGCCAGCGTGATGCCGATGCCGCTGGCGCACAGGGTCGAGACCAGCGCCACGCAGACGGTATAGCGCGCGCCCACGATCACGCGCGTCAGCATGTCGCGTCCCAGGTAGTCGGTGCCAAGCCAGTGCTGGGCGCTGATCGAGCCGAAGACCTGGATCTCGCCCGTGGGCGTGCTGTCATGGTTGATCAGGATCGGGCCGAGAATGGCGGCGAGCAGCCAACCGATGAGGATCAGGCAGCCGATCCAGCCGGTGATGCCCAGGCGGGGCAGGCGCGGGCGGCGACAGCCTGGTTCGGGGGCGCTCACGGCGGCGGTGGCTTGCGTGTTGGAGGTAGTGGACATGAATTGCGGCTCCTGCATGGCATTCAAGGCATCAGCGGTGGCGCAGACGCGGATTGGCGACGATGCCGCACACATCGGCAAGCGTGACGAGAGTGAGGTACGCAGCACAGAAGATCATGGCGCACACCTGCACCACGGGCATGTCGCGCTGGGCGACACTGTCCACCATCAGCTTGGCGATCCCCGGGTAGTTGAAGATGGTTTCGATGATGATGACGCCACCAAGCAGGTAAGACAGGCTCAGCGCGACGGCATTGGCGATCGGGCCGATGGCGTTGGGCAGGGCGTGGAACAGCACCATGCGGGTGGAGGTGGCGCCCTTGAGCCGCACCATCTCGATATAAGGCGCGTTGAGCTGGTCGATCACCGCGGCGCGGGTCATGCGCAGCATCTGCGCGACAATCACGCAGCACAGGCTCAGCACGGGCATGGCCAGCGAACGCAGGATCTTGTCCCACGAATCGTCGTTGCCGATATAGGCGAGCGCGGGCAGCCAGCGCAGTTGTACCGCGAACAGCAAGACCGCCAGCGTGGCGATCAGGAACTCCGGCACGGAGACCACCGCCACCGCGCCCAGGCTGACGCTGCGGTCAAACCAGGTCCCGCGGTAGACCGCCGCCAAGATGCCGAGGCCGAGTGCTACCGGCACCGAGATCAGCGCAGTCAGGCCGGCCAACAGCAGCGATTGGGGCAGCCGGCTGCCGATGGCCTCCGACACTGGCATGCGGGTGACCAGCGACTCGCCGGCATTGCCGGTCACCATGCCGCCCAGCCAGTGCGCATAGCGCACCGGCGCGGGGACATCGAGGCCCATCTGGGTACGCAGCGCGGCCAGGGCTTCGGGTGTGGCGTCCTGGCCGAGCTGTTCCTGCGCGGCATCGCCGGGTAATACCGCGGTGATGGCGAAGACGATGGCCGAGACGGCCAGCAATGAGATCAGCGCCAGTCCGACGCGACGCGCCAGCAGACGCAAGATGAAGGGGTTCACGGTGTCTCCTTTCTAGTTCGGTTCAGGCCGGCAGCCAGAGATGCTCGGCGAACGAGTAGCCGATTTTTAGCGCGCGAGGCAAGCAGCAGCGCATCGAACTTGGGGTCCTTGTAGCGCGACTCGTTCCACGCCGCGTCGGACTTGAAGAACTGCGTGAGCGGCGCGTCGGCACTGGCGCTCGGCAGCACCGTGCGGAAGTCGATCGCGCGGGTGACGCATTATCGCTGCCTAAGCGGATGCGACCGCCTCGGCGTGTTTGCGCATGCGCCGACACGGCCGCGCCAGCTAGGCTGCCGGCAAGGTCTAGCTGCATGCCGGCGGCAGCCAGGATCCTCAGGACGTCGCACCTGCTGGCGCCATGGTGCAGGGCGCTCATGATCCGGGTGGATTCGGCAGGGCCGATGAGGCCGTCGAGCAGCTTCTTCTCTGACATTGCAATAGTTCCTGATGGGGACGGGAGTTCGGGGATCGCGAAAGTGGAAATTCATGACCATGCGGCGCGGGGCAGTCTCTTGCTGTGGCAGCACGGGCGCGCAGCGTGTCATCTCCCTGCCATTGAAGCATGTGCGACCGATGGTTTTGTGGGGTATTGCAAGCCGTGGCGGTAAAACCTGCGGTTTCGCGTGGGCGGTTTGGCATTGCCTGCCATGTGCACTGAGTGCGTGCATGTGCACTGCAACAATCCTCGGGATTACCCTAGGCCTGGCACAGCGTCGGTGCGTCGTCGGACGCAGCAAATATTTCCTATCCGGGCCTTGCCTGTTCATCGCATCATCATGGCTCTCTGTTTTCGTCCGACGCTGGCCCTTACTGCAATGAACTTCGCGCAGCTACCACTCCATGCAAGCGATGGACCGCCCGCCATCCGCGTGATGGCACAGTCCGATCTGCCAGTCGCGCTTTCGCTTTCCGAAGATGTACGCTGGCCGCATCGCCCCAGCGACTGGAAGCGGCTGTTCCAGATGGGCGAGGGCCGCGTCGCCGAAGTCGGCGGGGCGGTTGTCGGTGTCGGCATGCGCTGGCTATGGGACGAGCGCGACGCGTCGGTCGGGCTGCTTATCGTAGCCCCGGCTTTCCGCGAACGAGGGATTGGCAGCATGTTGCTGGAGGCGCTGTGTGCCGGCCTGGAAGACCGCACCGTGCTGCTTCACGCCCCCGGGAAGCTGCATCGCTTCTATGCGCGCAGGGGGTTCGAGCGCATCGGTGAGGTGCATCAATACGAGGGTAAAGCGTTGCCGGCGCCGTTGATGGCGCTGCCTGAAGGCTGCCGCCTGCGGCCTGGCGGACGCAATGACCTGCAACTGCTGGTCGGGATGGAGGAGGGGGCCCGCGGTGTTGCACGCCCGTCGCTGATCCAGGCCTGGCTGCGCCAGTCGATCGGCACGGTGGTGCTCGATCACCCCGACGGGCCCCGCGGCTTCGCGATCATTCGGCGCTTCGGCCGCGGCGCGATGGTTGGCCCCGTGGTCGCACCCTGTGCGATGTCGGCCAAGGCCATGATCGCGCACCTGGCCGGCCTGGTGACCGGACGGGTGCTGCGCCTGGACGTCCACGCCGATGGCGAATTCGAGGACTGGCTGGGCTGCCTGGGCCTGGCGCACGTCGCCGACGCGACTGTGCTGGCCCGCGGCTCCCCGGCTTCGCCAACGGCACCATTTCTTCACTTTGCACTGGCCGACAAGGCCCTCGGATAAAGATGATGCATCAAGACACGACATTTCTGTACAAAGCGGATCCCGCGCGCGGCCGGGACTGGGCCCGGGTCTTTGCGCGCGAGGCGCCTGGCATCGATTTCCGCATCTGGCCTGATATCGGCGATGTCGAGAAGGTCCGATACCTGGCAGCCTGGGAGGCGCCGGACCGCATTGCAGATCGGTTCCCGAACCTGCAGGTACTGTTTTCGACGGGGGCCGGCATCGACCAGTTCGACCTGGATGCGCTGCCTGCGCACGTACCGCTGGTGCGGATGATCGAGCCCGGCATCGTCGACGGGATGGTCGAGTACGTCGTGTTCTCGGTGCTTGCCCTGCATCGCGACATGCCGGCGTACCGGCGGCAGCAGGCGCAGGAAGCGTGGCAGCCCCTGCAGGTGCGTCCGGCAATCGAGCGCCGCGTGGGCGTGCTCGGCCTCGGCTCGCTGGGCCAGGCGGTGCTGGAGCGGCTGCGGCTGTTCGGCTTCGATTGCGCCGGCTGGGCAAGGTCGCCGCGCAGTCTGGAAGGGGTGCAGTGCTATGCCGGCCCGCAGACCCTGGATGCGTTCCTCGCGCGCACCGATATCCTGGTTTGCCTGCTGCCGCTGACCGACGAAACACGTGGCGTATTGAGCGCTCGCGTGTTTGACGCCTTGCCACATGGGGCAGGGCTGGTGCATGTCGGGCGCGGGCAGCACCTGGACGATGCCGACCTGCTGGCCGCGCTGGATGCGGGGCAGATCGGCGATGCCATTCTCGACGTCACGCACCCCGAGCCGCTGCCTGCCGGCCACCCGCTGTGGCGCCACCCTAAAGTCTGGCTCACGCCCCATATTGCAAGCATGACGCAGCCAGGTACGGCGGCGAGGGTCGTACTCGACAATTTGCGCCGCCTGCAACGGGGCGAGCCACTAATCGGGCTGGTGGACCGTGCGAAAGGGTACTGAAAGGCGATGCGGCGCCTACATTTTCGACACCCGGATTGCTCTCGCCGACCCATGCGGGGACAATGTGATTCAGTCATTCCAGCCTTGAAAGCCCATGTACGCCCCCATCAAACTTGACCGACTCGATCTACGCATCCTCGCTCAACTGCAAAAGAACGGACGCATGACCAACGTAGACCTCGCCGATGCGGTGGGTCTGTCTGCCAGCCCGTGCCTGATCCGCGTCAAGCGGCTGGAGCAGGCCGGCTATATCGGCGGGTACAGCGCCCAGATCCGGATGGACAAACTGGGCGATATCCTCACGGTATTCACGGAGATTACGCTGGAGGACCACCATCGCGAGGACTTTGCGCGCTTCGAGAAGGCGGTGTGCGCGGTGGACGAGATCATCGAATGCCACCTTGTCAGCGGCGGCTATGACTACTTGCTCAAGTTCATAACTCGTGGCGTGAACCACTACCAGGAACTGATGGAAAGCCTGCTGGAGCGCGATATCGGCATCGAGAAGTACTTCAGTTTTATCGTGATCAAGTCGCCTTTCATAAAGACGCACTATCCGATAGAACGGCTGTTCCCATCGACCACCTGAGCCAGGGGCATGGGCAGGCTGCAGCCGGCATTGGCGGGGAGCGGAGCGCTCGCCGTCTGGAACTGCCGTGGCGTCATGCCGCAAACGCTCTTCAGACAGCGCGTCAGGTGGCTCTGGTCATAGAAGCCACACTCGTGGGCGGTCAGTGCCGGGGAGTGGCCCTGCCCGAGCAGCCACTGCGCGCGATGGATTCGTTTCAAGCTGATGTAGCGATGCGGGGTCATGCCAACTGTAAGCCGGAAGACAGTCACGAAACGCCCAACGCTCAGTTGGGCAAGGCTTGCAAGCAGCGGCAGCGGAAGGGGCTCGCCCAAGTGCCGGTGAATATACGTGAGCGCTGCCTCCAGGCGAGGGTTAGCGTGGTCGTTCGCCATGGTGGCTGCGTCGCGCAAGGATGCATCGGTCGTGCTCATGCTATGCAGCATAAGAGGAAGCCGGCCGTGGAATTCGCTGATTTTGCCGCCGCTATCCACATCGAATTGCGTACTGCATTGCCGGAAACACAGAATCTGCGGTAGCGGGATGCACCGCGGCGACTCGCGAGCGGGTTTTTTCAAGTGCTTGTTCTCAGTGAGTCGCGGCAGACCCGCTGGCCTCGGTGCCGATTTACCACGATCCACTGCTCAGCGTGCTGCCACACTTGTTGACTTCACAATGGGTTGCGAACTGTTCCGGTCCAAACCATCATCCCAAATAGTAGCGTTGGGTTCTCCCACTTCGAAAGCCGATGGCCCGGTGGGACTTGAAAATCAATGCCGAGATGAACCGCTGAAGGACGGAGCCGTAGCTGTATCGAGTGACTGTGAATTTGATGACTTGCGGCCAGAGCAGGACAGCGATGCAGGTAAAACTGTACTCACGCTCGAACTTTTCGAACATTACCTCGTTGTTCTATCGGGGTGTCGGCCGCGCAATCTCCGGTGGGGTCAAGTAAAAGTTCTGATGACTTCGGGGCGGGGCCGGATTGCCCCGGTCTGCTGTTGCTCGAGTTGCGATCATGCTGCAATGGGGCGCATCGGGTGACTTTAATTGGCCGGGAAGCGACCTACACTGACTGATCCTGCCGGGACATTCTGCTTTGCAGATTAAGCTTGCGGACCAAGGCGCCCAAGCAATGAACATACGAGGGCGCCACGCTGATCCCGGGAGACGGTCGAGCCGCCATCGTCAAATCGGCATTTCTCGTGGAGGGGGGAGAAAATCACCAGGGTCGGCCACAAGGGCGATATGACGCTGCCAAAAGGCGCGGCACGCGTCGACCTCTCAGGAAAGACGGTGATGCCGACCCTGGTGAATGCCCATTCCCACCCTGGATACCAGAATTCACAACGGAACTACAGCTACGAGAATTACCTGGCGGACCTGAATCGATCGCTAAGCTTCCCCGCTTCCGATAGGCAGCAAGGTCGGTCGGAACGTCGCACACACCTGCGCATTGGAGCGAGTTGGCTTACCCAGACGCAATTCGGCCGGTTCTGTTGCCCTAGACGATGACGGTGTTGTTCACGTCCGCGATGGTTTTCGCGCCAAGCATGGCCATGTTTCGATCGACTTCATCGCGCAAGAGGGTTATGGCGTGGCGAACGCCCTCGGCTCCCCCAATGGCCGCAGCGTAAATAAAAGGTCGCCCCAGGAAGACGAAGCGGGCTCCTAGTGCCAGCGCTTTCAGAACATCACCGCCTCGCCGCACACCGCTGTCCATCATGACGGTTGTCTTGTGTGCGACAGCCTCACAAATCTCCGGCAAAACAGCAAGCGGTTCCACGGCACCGTCCAATTGGCGCCCACCGTGATTCGAGACAATGATGCCGTCCGCGCCCAAAGCGACGGCGCGTTCGGCGTCGGATGTATGCAAAATGCCTTTTATGACCAAGTTGCCGCGCCATCTTTGCCGGATTCGCTCGATATCCGTCCAGCTCAGGTGATCGCGCCCCGTCGTATCGCGAATAGCGGAGGCCGACAAGATCGGTGCGCCGCGAGACGCAAAAGAATTCTCAAAATGCGGCATCCCACTGGAAATGAGCGTTCTGGCGAACGTCCCGGCCAGCCAGCGCGGCCGAGATATGCCATCGAATGCCAAACGGACAGATGGTCGCAAAGGCAAGGAGAAGCCGGTACGGACGTTATTCTCCCGGTTGGCCCAGACGGGAATATCAACCGTAAGGACGAGTGTAGCGAACCCGGCCGCTTCAATCCGCTCAATCAGGGCGTCCCTGCGTGTGGCGTCACCTGGCAGGTATGCCTGAAACCACGTGCCTGGTGCGGCCGCGTGAACGGCTTCCATCGGAATCAAGGACGTGCCGCTCATGATTGCAGGTATCTGCTCTTCCCGCGCCGTTCGCGCGAGGACCACATCGCCGCGGTAAGCGGCAATCGCACTGATTCCAACGGGCGCCACGCCAAAGGGAGAAGCGTAGCGTTGCCCAAAGATCTCAGTCGCTTGCGACCTTCCCGACACGTCGACAAGGACTTTGGGACGAAACTTGACCTCGTCGAACGCCGTCCTGTTTGCGGCGAGCGACTTTCCATCCTCCGCGGCGCCGGCAATATAGCCAAAGATCGGGCGCGGAAGCCCCCTCTTTGCCGCGAATTCAAAATCGGCAAGCGAGAGGATCGGGCGCAGTCGTCGGTGAATCCGACGGTTGGCGCCATAGGCAGGCTTGGCGGGCATTCCGGCGCTCGGAACGGCCTGGATTTCCGCAACTTCTGTTTGAGATGTCATCTTGATTTGGAACGTCTATCAGGCCCAACCGTTGTCACTATCAGCCACGCCGGATCACATCGATAATCAGGCGAACGTGCCTCGCTGGCGCATCAACTCACGGAACAGCGCCACATTTTTCTCGAACGGCGCGCGTCCATGGAGGTAGAAATAGTTGTTCAGGACAACCAGATCGCCGACGGGCAGCGACACTTCCTTTGTTCCCGGCGACGCCTCCATGGAAGTCGACAGGTCGTTGAGGAATGCAGCCTCCTCGCGATTGCGAGGCTGTACGAACTGATCGATGAAGGACATCGACAACCCAAACGCATTCTGGAAGAAGAGCGGGCGCTCGACATCATCGCTGACATTCTTGGACCCCGGCGCCTTGTAGAGGAAAGGCTGCGTCCCGAGACGGTGACTGACAAACCGGTCACGCCCCTCCCAATCGTCCAGATGCAAGAATCGGGACTCGCCGCCAATTGCATTCTGTTCGGCAAACTTCATCATCAACAGCCAGTCCGTCGCTTCGGTAACGAAGGTGCCGTCGGTGTGCATCGTGAAGAGTCGATAGGCTTGGCGCAAATAGGAGTCGCTATCGTCCGTGTGCTTGACCACGAAGCGAGCATAGTAAGTGCCCGACATTGCATCGTGGTTGCTGGGGCCCAAGAGGTGCCCAATGGCGGTGCCGAAGCGAACGAAATCGTCGGCGTCCGTCGTCAGTCCCTGGAGGCCTACCGTAAAGCCACCGTGCCGCCGATCCTTCACAATGCCGTTGATGGTTGTAGCGAAGTCCTCGCCGACATGCTTCGCGAGTACATCCGCGAGATCGTAGCGCATGAAGGGAACATACTCGAGGTTCTGAACATCGACCCTGCGTACGTCATGCAGGAACCCAAGAAGGGCATCGCGCTCAACGGTCACATGCAGGATCCGATGGTGATCTGGGTGGGCAGACAATTGGAAACGGGACTCGTCATTGCTGGCAAGCACTGCCGCAGGAAGCGGGGCATTCATCGATAGCTCTCCGGGATGTTGTATGGCGCTATTTCATCTGGATTCTTTGATATGATCCAGATAGAAAACAGTAATCTTTGTTCCGAAATTGAGATTAAAACGATGATTGACGTTCGCCAGTTGCAGTGCTTCCTCGCCGTGGCGGAAGAACTTCACTTTGCGAAGGCGGCAGATCGCTTAGGTGTCGCACAATCAGGGCTCAGCACCCAGATCCAACGCCTTGAGCAAGATTTGGGAGTCACGCTCTTGAACCGCAACAAAAGGAAGCCGGTGTCACTTACCGACGCGGGGCACCTGTTCCATGCCGAGGCTGTCGCTGCGTTGCGGCACATTGAGCGAGCCGACCAGGTGGGACGCTTGGCTGCCCGAGGGCTGGCTGGCGTCATCCGTGTCGGCTATGTGGCATCTGGCGCAAGCAGCGGCCTTTTGTCCATGATGCTGGGCGAGTTTCGGAAATCACATGAGATGGTCCGGATCGAAGTCGTGCCAATGGAAACTCCAAGGCAGCTCGAAGCGCTCAGCGATGGCCAGATTGATGTGGGAATTGTCAGGCCCAGACGGCTCTATCCGGCTGGCGTAATCGCGAAGGTCGTACAGACTGAACGTCTACTGGTTGCAATGACAGGAAGCCATCCCCTTGCAAGGCGAGGGACAGTTCCAGCGCGTGCGCTAGCCGATCAATCGTTCATCGTCCCTCAGTTTGCAGACGAGGAAGGATTCGGGTCTGCGTTATCCGCCCTGGGTAAAGCCGGAGGGTTCACGCCGCATCTGGAGTATCGCGTCCAGGATTTCATCTCCGCAATTTGCCTCGCGTCTGCGGGATACGGAGTGGCCATCGTGCCAGAGTCAATGCAGAACTTCTCCCAGCCAGGTATCTTCTACACACAGATCGCCGACTTTAAACTCTCAGTGCACCTGGCGCTAGCGCATAGGCGTCGGGAAATATCTCCAGCGGTACGAGCATTTGTGCAACTCGGAACTGAGGCATTCAAAGGCCGTGCATCCTAGACTCGTAAGCGTCCCGTTCACCCACCTTGAATCGATCGACGGGATCCTGCATCGTCCCCGCAATGGCGGGGCGTGGGGACGATGGATTGAATGCCGACAGCAATTGAGCGGCCGCGCCGCGGAGAGTACAACCGCGGCAGGAGGCCCGCTACATGGACATTCATGAGGGTCGCCACACCGGCAGCGCGCTCAGCAGCGTCGCGCTTCGGCGACAGAACACCATCTGCCAATGAGGAACACGGTGAAGGGCAGAACTGCCGCGAGCGGTAGCCAGCGCAAGGCGACTTGAAGACCAACCGCGTCCGCCACCATACCGGTGATAAAGGGGCCTGCTGCGAGGCCTAGTATATTGTTAAACAACGTCAGTGTGGCAAATGCCGAGCCATGAATAGCCGGCGGTGTGGCCCCAGCAATGATCGCGCTGCATGTGCCGAACGAGCTCGCAAGGAAGAATACCCCGGGCGCAAGGAGCGCGAGTTGCAGATTACCCTGTGGCAAGCGGAACGCGATCCCCAGCAGAGTGCCTAACACGAGGCAATAGCCAATGGCCATGTTCCACCTCTTAAGCGACGAATCCCCGCTGATCCGATCGGTCATCACACCGCACATGAGTTGGCCAAGGCCGCTGACAAGGACAAGGCCGGCCGCCATTACGGCCGCTTGGCTGACAGGCATGCCCCAATAGCGATTCAGGTAGCTGGGCAGCCACACGAAAAGCGTGCCCTGAACGAAGATCTGCAGGGCGCAGCCGAGGTACGCACAAAAGACGGAACGGGACGGAAACAGGCCAGAGAAAAACGCACGCGGTGTCAGTTTCACATGCCCGTACGCCAGAGTTCCGTTGGCATTGTCCGGTTGCGCACTTGCGATCTTTTTTTCCGTGACCACGAAGTGGTACATGATCACCAGCACAAAGCCAACGATCGCCATCAGACCCATGGACCAGCGCCAGCCAAAGTGCGACGCAATGATGCCGGAAAGCGAAACACCGAGCACGGAACCAAAAGCAGCGGCAGACGTAAAGCCGCCGGCAATGGTAGACCGCATATGCCTTGGGAAGATACTCACGAGCATAGCGAATCCGACACTTCCGTAGGCAGCCTCGCCGACACCAACGAACAAGCGCGCGACGAACATCTCGTGGTAGGTGCTGGCAATGGCGCACCCGAGCGTGGCAACACTCCACACCGCAACCATCAGTGCAATGCTTTTGACACGTCCCCAGCGGTCCGCGATTATGGAAAATGGGAGGGTCAGCACGCCTACCGTCAACGGCACCACGCTGCTAATCGAACCAAGTTGTGTATCGGAAATCTGCCACTGCACTTTCAAGAGTGGAAACAAGGCATTGATCGCCTGCCGCGACATGTAGTCAGACAGTAACAGGCAAAACATCAATGCAAATACTACCCACGCGTAGGGTCGGGCACCCGTGGTAGCCGCAGCCGACTCAGCCGGCATCGCGTTACTCGTATACAGGTTCAATTTTGTCTCCTCTAATGATTCTCGAAACTCATGGCTAATGGTGGCGCATGCGGTTGTGTGGCCGGTGTAAAGCAAGGCCTTTAGGCTAGGGCCGGCAGCGGTTCCTGCTGGCCGTCAGCATCGCGGGGCGCTTTCTTTGTTTCGCTGTGCCCGCTTTGGAATTCGACGCTCATTTCAAGCATCTCAATGACTTGTGTGGGGACGTTGAAGTTGACTCGTTTTGCCCCTCGATCAGAATCGGGTGTTCACGGAAAACCGATGTTCGCTGCGGCCTAGCCGGCGAATGCGTTGTACCTTGACACCGCTAGTCGGATTCACCGCGCGGGAGATCATCGATCTATGACCAGAACACACGGAACGAAGGCGGGCACTAACATGATGAACCTCAGCATGAGAGGCCGTGGTTGCTGATGTCAGCTGCCGCGTCGTGGCTCGTCGTCTCGATTTCGTCGGGCATCGGCGCACAATTGCGGAACCAACTTCACGGGTCTGCTTGCGCGGACAAACGCGGGTAACCTGCCGACCCGTGCGTGAACAGATCGACGCCCACGAGCAAGGTTGCATCACGTTCGACGACACGATCCTCGATAAGGACTTCTCGCAGCGGATCATCTAGCCTGGCGCTACTTCCCGCTTTACCTTGCACGCCATGAACTTGGCCATTTATGACAGTCATCCGCTGACACAGGGAGCACTGGATCACCATAAGCGCCAGATTCAGCACATCTCGAGGAGTCGGTGGTTACCCGTAACGTTCCAGCACGGTGTGTTGCCGGATAACGCTGATGAGGGAGTGCACGGTGGCGCAGACATCAGCACAGCGCACGCTGCGGCAGCTCGGTGAGCAAGTGGTGCAGGTACGCATATGGCTCGACGTCACAGGCGCGGCACGTAAGCATCAGACCTGAAAGGAGCCATGCCTGGTGACTATGGCGCTCACTATGTCTTGGCAGGGTTTTCCCTCTGTTTTCGCGAATTGCAAACAACTTGTCGTGATCGGCCAAGCAGGTTGACCCGGTGCGATCCGAGAATAGACAAAGGGTGAATGTATCGCAAAGCACTGCTGCAGCGCACTTCAAGGGAATAGCATTGGCGCAAGCAATCAGATTTGAGCAGACAGGGGTGCCGGAGGTCCTGCGCATGTGGAATGTCAGCCTCGCGCAGTGGCAAGCGCGAGAACTATGAAAACACCTTTCACGCCGATGGCCGGTGGCATGAAACGCCGCCCACGGGGAGCTGCGCCGCGCTGAATGCGGCATCGAGCTCATCGGCGACAAACCTTTCCTAACACGCAAAGCGTAGCAATCAAAAGGGATAGACATGAAGAAGCAGACCAATAATTTCTGGTGGCGCGGTTACGCCTTGGCGATTGGTGTTGGTGTCGCCGGCGGGATGCCCATGGCTCAGGCCCAGGAGGCTTGGCCGAGCAAGCCGATCCGTCTGGTGGTGGCGGGGCCTGCCGGCGGCAGTGCCGACGCGTTGGCGCGGTTGCTGGCGGAAGGCCTGCAGCAAAAATTGAGCAAGCCGGTCATCGTAGAAAACAAGCCCGGTGCCGCCGGCGCGCTGGCGATCAGCGATTTGCAGTCCACCGGCAAGGATGGCCACACCCTCCTGGTCATCCAGGGCGGCGTCGTGAGCGAAGCTCCGTTGGCCTACAAGGTCCATTACAAACCCTTTGAGGACCTGAAGCCTCTGGCCCAGATCAGTCGCACGGGGTTAGTGCTGGTTGCCAACAAGGATGTGCCCGTCTCCAACCTGAAGCAGTTGGTGGACTACGGCAAATCGCGAAAGGACGGGCTCATTTTCGCTTCTTACGCTGCGGGATTGAAGGGCCACACTTCGGGCATGCTGCTCGGGCAACTCACGCATGTGCAAATGCGGCATGTGGGCTACAAAGGCTCTCCCCCGGCATTGAACGACCTGATGGGCGGCCATGTGCCCCTGATGTTCGATGGGGTGACTACCTCTTTGCCGCTGATCAAAGCGGGAAAGATCAAAGCGATTGCGGTGAACTATCCGACGCGGATTGCCGGATTGCCGGATGTGCCTACTTTCAAGGAGCTCGGTTACCCGCAACTGGCGGAAGCAGGCTGGTTCGCCGTGTGGTCCCGCCCGGATGTCGCTCCGGCAGTCCAGCAAAAAATCCGCGAGGTGACGCAGGCATATTTCAAGCAACCCGCAGTGCAGAACCGCGTCAAGGACATGGGCATGGAGCAGGGCGGGGGTGCCACCTCGGAAGAGTTGATGGCGGACCTGAAGCAGGCATACCAGCAACAGTCCGCGCTGCTGAAGTCCATTAACTACCAGCCGGAGTAAATAAGAAGATACTTTGAGCGAACTCGCCCACGGCACCACCGATGAGCTTTGCGCAATCATCGGTCAGCGGATGCAGCATTGCCGATCCGGCGAGTTCCTCTTATCGGGGGAGGGGGCGGGCTTTCGTCCCGGCTGACTTCTGGCGGATACCAGCTCAGCCGGGTCGTCCGTGGGGCCTGTCGACTGGAATTGCACCAGGCCCCTTTGTTTCTCCCGGCCGGTGGCGCCCGACCGGGTGTCGATCACGAGAGTTCGCGAATGAACGCTTCGGCCTGCGGCCACTCGCCATAACCTGAAGCGGGATTCAGATGCCCGACCTCGCCGAGTTCGACGAAGCGACTGCCCCACGCCTGCGCCAGGTCACGGGCGCGATCGAGAGGCGTCAGAGCATCGTTGCTGCTTGCCGCAACGATGCTCGGAAACGGCAATGTGCCGCGAGGGATCGGCAGCCATCCGTGGTCGCTCAGTGTGTCGGTTGTCGGATAGCCTGCCGGCATGGGCGTCTCGAGGTCCGCGGGCGCTGCAAGCAGTGCGCCGAGGATCCCGCGTGTGGCGCCTCGCGCCGCCCAATGGGCGACCATCATCGCGCCTGCGCTGTGCGCCACGATGATCACCGGCCCCTCGATGGTGGCCAGAGCGCGATCGATCGCGTCGACGCGGGCAGCGCAACTCAGCTTGTCTTGCTCAAGCGGGGCGACGCTGACTACGCGAGGCAGCTTCGCCGCCAGCAGGGTCTGCCAGTGTTCCGGCACATGGTCACGCAGGCCAGGGATGATGAGAACGGTCGGTGTCGCAGAGGCCATATCGATCTTTCAGTAAGGCGCGTCACCGATGATCGCGGTGCGCTCCATCTTTCGGTGGCACGGCGGGTAATCCATCACTGCGTAGTGCTGGGTTGAACGGTTGTCCCAGAACGCGACACTGTTTTTCTTCCATCGAAAACGCACCTGGTATTCGGGGATAGTGGCCTGGCTGACCAGGTAGTTAAGCAAATTGCTGGCGCCCGGCGCCTTGTCGAGCCCGAAGCGCACGTTGGCCGGCACATTGTAATTGGTGAAGTGCGTCGTAAAACTCCCGTTGACGAATAGCACTTTCTCTCCGGTTTCGGGATGGGTGCGCACAACCGGGTGCTCGGCGTCGGGGTACTGAGCCTTCAGTGCAAGACGCTTCTCGATCGGCATCGCGGCGCCGAAGCTCGCCTCGATGCTGTGGCGCGCGCGCAACGGGGCGATCTTCGTCTTGATATCCTCGGGCAACTGGTTGTACGCCTCGACCATGTTGACCCACATCGTGTCTCCACCCACAGGCGGGCATTCGATACAGCGCAGCACGCAGCCTAACGGAGGCTTTTCGCGCCAGGTGGCATCGGTATGCCAGGAATTCTCGTTGCGTTCGGGAGGACTGTCCGGGGTTTTGTAGATCTGAACCAGTCCGGGGTAATCGGGATGGCTGCCCACGACTGGATGGTCCTCCAGCTCGCCAAAGCGGCGCGCAAAAGCCACGTGCTGTGCGCGAGTGATGTCCTGGTCGCGGAAGAACAGCACGCGATACTTTAAGAGCAAGGCCCGGATTTCTGCCATCAGTTGGTCGTCCTCGGCAGCCGCGCCCAGGTTGACGTTGCTGAGCTCCGCACCGATCGTGCAAGTGACTGGCTCGACCCGGATCGAGTTGCCCAGAGAGGTTGCGCGGACCACTGCGGGTGCCGCATTGAGGCGTTGAATCATGAACGTTTGTCTCCCATTGCCGATTAGCCCGTTCGATCATGGGGAGTTTGGGCGTCGCGGGCTTCTCCCGCTTGACAATACATGACAGGCACTTATCATTCTATGTCGATCTTCTACGTCAGCTCCCCCCGATGTCGTTACTTGTCCGCGCTGCGGCCCTCACCAATTTCAGCGAGGTCGCTCGTGCCGCCGGGCTGGATCCGGTGCGGATGCTCTTTGACGCAGGGATAAGTCCGAGCGTACTGCGCGAGCCGGACCTCATGATTCCAGTCGAGCGTTTCGGACGCCTGCTCCAGGCGTCCGCAACCATGTCAGGCAACGAGAGTTTCGGTCTGTGCATGGCCGAGTCGCGCCTATTGTCCAATCTTGGGGCGGTAGGATTACTGATCCGCGACCAGGCAACGCTGCGCGACTCGCTTAGCATGCTGATGCGCTACCAAGCGATGCTCAATGGTGCGCTGTCGCTGGCGGTCGAGGAATGCGGCGAAGTGGTCATTATTCGCGAGGCGGTAATAGCTGGGAACGCACATCAGCCAACACGCCAAAGGGTTGAACTGGCGCTAGGGGTCATGGTGCGGTTGATACGCCAGCTCCTCAAGCCCGACTGGGAGCCGCGGCGCGTATGCTTCGAGCACCCAGCGCCGCGCGACCTTAGTGTGCACCAACGGTTTTTTGGCCCTCACGTCGAGTTCGACTACGACTTCAACTGCATCATCTGCGCGAAGGCCGATCTCGATGCACGCAACCCGTCGGCCGATCCGGCCATGGTGCGCTATGCACAGCAGTTGATAGACGCGTCTGCCATGTCGCAGCAGGCGACAATGCTTGAGGACGTGCGGCGCACGATCCTGCTTCTGTTGCCCAGTGGGCGCTGCAGCATCGAACAGGTTGCCGAGCATCTGGGCGTGGTGTGCCGCACGGTCCAGCGCCGGCTGGCGGAACAGGGGCAGAGCTTCTCGTCGATCGTCAACGACATCCGCATGGAACTTGCGACGCGTCATGTCATCGAGAGCGATCGTCCGTTGACCGAGGTGGCGACCCTACTTGGTTTTTCCGCGCCAAGCGGATTCTCGCGCTGGTATCACGCGCAATTCGGCTGCAGCCCCAAGGAGAGCAGGGCTGCTCGCGGCGCCGTGCACCGACAGACAGCACCTCAGCGGGCGAGCAGTGCATAAACCTTCATAAGGCTGATGTGGGGTTGCGCGAAGATGTCGCGCAACCCTGAACGGATGCGCTGCGCTGGCCAGCCTTCTACGTGGGCTGACCCCTGGCGATCATATGCATCAGTTCGATGCCACCCGGAAGGACCTGGCACGCAACAGAAAATCAACGGTATCGCCATGCTTGTCCACCGCGCGATAGCGATATTTCCACTCGCCTCTCAAGACCGCTACATTCCGCCGAACGCTTACAGCGACAGAGCCCTCCTGCGTCAGCGGATGACTGTCATGAAAAGGCAAGTTCAGGGCGTGCAAGGTAAAGCGGGAAGTGGCGCCAGGCCAGATGATGGCTTAAGCATTACTGCCAACCGGGAGAGGCCACAGGCGGCATTCTCAAGCCGCCTGTGGCAATTGTGATATTTGATACAGAACAGGAGACAACATGGCGAAAGTCGTTAAATTTTATGAAACGGGCGGGCCCGAGGTCCTTCGTTTTGAGGACGTTGGCGTTGGTGAACCGGGCCCGGGAGAGGTCCGCGTCCGCCACGTGGCCGTGGGTCTGAATTTTGCTGACACCTACTTCCGCGGCGGTACTTATCAGGTTCCGCTGCCCAGCGGCCTCGGCAACGAGGCCGCCGGCGTAGTCGAGGCCGTCGGTGCCGGGGTAACCCATCTGGCGGTCGGCGACCGTGTGACCTATACGGGCTTCATCAACACGCTGGGCGCCTACAGCACTGAGCGGCTGATCTCTGCCGCACCGCTGATCAAGCTGCCTGAGGCAATCAGTTGCGAAGCCGCGGCGGCCATGACCATGCGGGGCCTGTCCGCCGCCTACCTGGTGCGCCGGATCTACCCCTTCAAGGCGGGCGACGCCGTGCTGCTGCATGCCGCGGCAGGTGGTGTCGGCCTTATCGTTTCGCAATGGGCCAAACTGCTGGGGCTGACGGTGATCGGCACGGTTTCTACCGATGCCAAGGCCGAAGTGGCGCGCGCCCACGGCTGCGATCACACGATCAACTACAGCCATGAGGACGTGGCCAAGCGCGTGCGGGAGCTGACGGACGGAGTGGGTGTGTCCGTGGTCTTCGACAGCGTGGGCAAGGCCACCTTCATGTCCTCGCTGGACTCCCTCAAGCGCCGGGGCCTAATGGTCTGCGTGGGCACCGCTTCCGGCACGATCCCGCCGTTCGATCCGCAAATTCTGGCCCGCAAGGGCTCGCTGTACCTGACCCGCCCGGGCCTGGCCGACTATATCGCCGATCCTGCCGAAAAGGCCGAACTGATCGATGAGCTGTTCGGCCATGTGGCGGCAGGCCGCATCCGCATCGAGATCAATCAGCGCTATGCCCTGGCGGATGCGGTGCAGGCACATCGGGACCTGGAGGCTCGAAAGACCACCGGCTCGTCCATTTTCGTGATTTGAGTCTTCCCCTCGAGCCGTGTCGCAGAAGAGCGCCGCGATCTTACGAACGGTAGCGGTGGTGGTGATCGCCTTGCGGTCGCCGATCCGCGCTTCGGAAAAATGACACCACTATGACCGTGCTCTCGATAGCCTGAGCCGGTGGAAATTCCTTGTCGCACAGTTGGTTGGCGAGGCAGACAACAAGTAGCAGGCTGGCTAATAGTTAAAGTACATGGGGACGACAATGTCATTACTGAAAAAACTGGTCGCAGTCACGGTGTGCGCCGAGGCAATCATTGCCTTGTGCGCGCCAGGTCCGGTGCAAGCACAGGCAGCCTGGCCCGCGCGCCCGATTCAAATGATCGTGCCGTCGTCTCCCGGATCGGGAACCGACGCGCTGGCGCGGGTCATGGCGCAGCGTCTTTCCGAATCGCTGAAGCAGGCTGTGGTCGTGGAGAACCGGCCGGGCGGCAGCGGGGTGATCGGGACTAACGCCGTCCTCAAGGCGGCACCGGATGGCTACACGATTCTCTACACAACGGCAAGCAACATGGTGGTTGCGCCGGCCGTCATGAAGTCCATTTCCCAGGAGGCGAGAAAGAGCCTCGTGCCGATCGCGCAGACAGCTGTGGGTGGGGTGTTGCTGCTAGTGAGCCCGGATCTGCCGGTGCACGATTTGCCTGGACTCATCCAGTATGTGAAGGCGAATCCGGATAAGTACAGCTATGGCAGCTGGGCCACCGGGTCGTCCGCGCATTTGACGATGGAGTGGCTGAAGAATCAGACCGGCATGAAGACCGAACACGTCGCATATCGGACATCCAGTCAACTACTCACCGAGCTTTCCTCGGGTGTGCTGAAGATCGGCTGGACCGATCCCAGCGTGGCGGTTCCTTTCCTGCGTTCCGGGAAGGTGCGCGGCATTGCCATTGTGGGCAACGTGCGGTCTCCCCAGCTTCCCAACGTCAAGACGTTGGCGGAACAGGGCTACAAGTTCAATACGGTGGGATGGTTCGGCATGTTCGCGCCGGCCGGAACTAATCCGGCGATCGTGAAGCGGCTGTCCGATGAGGTCAACAAGGTGCAGGCCTTGCCGGAGATCGCGGACCTGATGAAGAAACTGAACTTCGAGCCGCCCCCGGTAAAGTCCTCCGCGCAGTTGGCCGAGGTCGTCAAGCACGATCTGCAAGTCTGGACGACGATCGCCAACGACGCAGGGATCAAAGTCGAAGAATGAAATGTGTCGTGCGCGGCCTTGCGGCCTGCTAGGGAATATCGTTATCGCGCGGTGGACAAGCATGGCGATACGGTTGATTTTCTGTTGCGTGCCACCCGGGACTACGCCGCCGCACGGCGCTTCTTCGACAAGGCGATTGACCAGAACGGCGCCCCCGAGACGGTGATCATCGATGGCAGCACCGCCAGAGAGGGGCACTGCGTCCGCCGCTCAGCAATTCTTCGCGCTGGACGCATGAGCAAGACCAATCCCGCCAAGTTTCGACCGCCTACGCACCCTTATCGCGACAATTCCGTCGCAGCTCGGGATAGCGCCTTTGCTCACCGATGGGCGGCAAGACCTTGATCCGACGATACCGGATTTCGAGTAGTGCCTCAACGGGACGGCCCTTCGAATCACGCAATTCGACACGATGCAGCCCTTGACTTGAACCTGTGCCACTTTTCAGCATTAGTGCTGGCCCAATCCTCGCAAGCGAAGGGAATAATTTCACCCATTCGCCGCCATAGTCGGCCAAGCAAGGTCCGGAAGCGCTTGTGAAGCCGAAAGTCCCGGAAGTTGCTGTCGGCAACCTCGCCATCCAACCAGGTTCATCGTCCACCAGCCGGTTCTTCTGCATTCCGTCCAGTCTCAGTCCAAGGTCATGGAAAGTTAACGGAAACCGGATCGAAGGATGTGGGTAATCGCAAGATTGGCCGGTCGCTTGCAGCGCAAGCATCATGCAGACAAGCTTGCGCGCACAGTACTTCGGGCACGGCGTGTCGGGGAGGGAAGGTGGCTCCCTTCCATTTTTGCTCGCGTACGTCGTCTTCCAGGTTGACGGGCGTATGTGCCTTGACGGTGGCTCACCGGACAGGGCGCCGCGTTGTTGTCATGAAGAGTCAAGTTCGAGACATCCAATGTAAAGCGGGAAGTGGCGCGAGGACAGATGATTCACACGTTGTATTCGCATTTCAACTTGGAGATCCATCATCATGAACTTCCTTGACGGCCACCTGTATCCCGAGAACCAGCAGCCGCTGATCATCACAGCCGCTCCCTATGCGCCGGGCTGGATTCCCTCAGACTTCCCGGAAGATATCCCTATCACCATGGAGGAGCAGATCCAGAAGGCGGTGGATTGCTACGAAGCCGGTGCGAGAGTGCTGCATCTGCATGTGCGTGAGCCCGACGGCAGGGGCAGCAAGCGCTTGTCCATGTTCAATGAGCTGATCGCCGGGGTGCGCGCCGCCGTGCCAGAAATGGTCATCCAAGTGGGGGGCTCTATCAGCTTCGCGCCGGAAGAAGGCCAGGGTGCCAAATGGCTTAGCGATGATACGCGGCATATGCTGGCGGAACTCGATCCGAAGCCCGACCAGGTGACGGTGACCGTCAACACCACGCAGATGAATGTGACGGAGCATGCTGGGCTGGATGACTTCAAGGGAGTTTCGCGGGGATTCCCGCACCTCTACAACACCTACAGGGACATGATCGTGCCCTCGAATCCCAGCTGGGCCGAGGAGCACATCCGACGTTTGACAGCCGCTGGAATCCAAAGTGAGTTTCAGTGCTACAACATCAATAGCTTTGAAACAATTGAGCGGATGATTCGCCGCGGCGTTTACAAGGGGCCACTGGTGATGAACTGGGTGGCTATCAGCGGCGGCATGGATCAAGCGAACATCTACAACCTGGCAAACTTCCTGCGTGCTGCGCCGGACGGAGCCGTGATTACGGTGGAGAGTTCGGTGCTAAATGTGCTGCCCGTGAATATGATCGGCATGGCCTTGGGCCTGCACGTGCGGTGCGGCATCGAGGATGTACTTTGGAACCAGACCCGCACGGGAAAGATGAGCTCCGTCGAGCAGATCAAGCAATTGGTGCGTATCGCCGGCGAATTCGGTCGCCCCATAGCGACAGCGAAGCAGACGCGAGAGATCTTGAAGCTTGGGGTCTTCTACGACACCGTGGAAGAAACGCTTCAAGCCAATGGCTTCGCACCCAATCGTAACGGTGGCAACCAAGGATTCCTGCGTAAGCCAGACTAAAGCCTTTGGGGGGAAATGACAGCATATGCTGTATGAGGCGACCAGCATTTTCTAGAGACGGACTCAAGCTGAAGTTGAAGTTTCCACCATCGAACGGACTCCGAACATTTCTCGATAAAGGAGTCCGTCATGATCCAGAAGCAAGCAAACTCCCTCCTGAGGTTAGCCAACGAAGCGTAGGGCCCCGTGGCGGCGCGCATCATGCCTTCGCGGCGATCGGCCTGAAGCAGACCACCGAACAGGCGTTCGCGATACTCGGTCGGGGCGGCACCCCGACTGTGATCGGAATGATCCCGCCCGGCGTCAAGATCGAACTCAAGGGAACGGACTTCCTGGCCGAGAAGCTCGAAGCGAGGAGACAACTCTTTGAACATGCGGAGCTTATTCGGACGACGCGGCCAGGCGCTGCGGCGTGAACCCGCGAGCACCAGGTAGGTGGGCGATGCAGCGTACGAAGGTCATCGCGGTCGCGGTGATCGAGTGCAAAGTGGATTTCGTACCAGCATCCGGCTTGGGCCGGTTCAAACGCGAGACGAGCGAGCTGCTGCAACAGCTTCAGAGGTGAGGTCGAGCAGTTTGTCGGTGCGGTTGCTGTTGGGGGAAGCCGTTAAAAAAGCCTGGGATGTACTTTGCCATGGCCACGACACGCGTGGCTGATGGCATCGTTCGTGACAGGTGTACAAAAATGAACTAGAGGAGAAGAGCCAATGAGATCATTCAGCAAACTGAGCAAACTTAATCATGCACTCATCGCTGCGGGCGCAATCTGCGCCGGCAGCGCACACGGACAGAGCAGTGTGACGCTGTATGGCGTGGCGGATATGAACGTTGAGTTCGCCAACCATGTCGGCGCCGTTCCCAGCGCAGCCAACAAGTTCAATGCGGGCCCATCCAACAATGTCTACCGCATGAACTCCGGCGGCCTGTCCGGCTCGCGTTGGGGCTTGCGCGGCGCGGAAGATCTAGGCAACGGCCTGAAATCCGTTTTTGTACTGGAAAGCGGCTTTAACCTGGATACCGGCACGTCGCAGCAAGGCGGCCGCCTGTTCGGTCGCCAGGCCTACGTGGGCATCCAAAGCACGCAGTTTGGCCAGGTGACTTTCGGCCGTCAGTACACTTCGATGTTCGAGAGCATCGCGAACTTCGTGCCGGCCTCCTTTGCCACGCAATATGAACCGATCGTGATGCTGACCGGCGCGAACTTCCGCGAGGACAACACCATCAAATACTCCGGCCAGTTCGGGCCGGTGTCCGCACTGGCGCACTGGTCCTTCGGTACCGGCCTGGCGTTGCCGACGACGGTGGCCAACGGCCCGTTGCTCGGTGGCAACGGCGAAGTACCGGGCCAGTTCCGCCGCGACACCGCCTATGGCGCGGCTCTGACCTACATTTCCGGCCCTGTCGGTGTGGCCGTTGCTTACGACCAGTTCAACCCGACCATTTCCAACCCGTTATCTGCTGCTGCCCTCGGCAGCGGCAGCTTCAAGAAGGCGACGGTCGCGGCAAGCTATGCGTTCGGCCCGGCAAAGATCATGGGCGGCTATCGCTGGGGCCAGAACAAGGACCAGAATGGCAGCCTGATCGAGCGCGACGACTTCTACTGGATCGGTGCCAACTACCAGGTGACGCCGGCGCTCGGCCTGACGCTTGAGTACAACTACGACAACGTCAAGAGCTTCTTCGCCAGCAAGTCGGTGCCGAACCCATGGCAAGTTGCGTTTATCGCGGACTACACGCTTTCCAAGCGGACTGATGTCTACCTGACCACGGCATATTCAAAGAATGCGGGTCTGGGACTGGATTCTGCGATGATCGGCTACGCGAACAGCCTTTCCCTTGGCAATAGCTACACGCTAGCCAGCGGCCAAAGCAATATGCTCGGTGTCGCCGCAGGTATTCGCCACAAGTTCTAAAGACAGTCCAACGGTATGTGACAAAGGCTTTCTTGCGCAGTGGTGCAGGCAGTCTTGTGGAATGCTCGCGTGCATGCATCATATGCTCGTTGTGCTGCCTCGGCGGCCTGCAACGCAAAGGCCCCGCCACCTTGGTGACGGGGCCTTTTTTCCCCTTGTTGATCGTCAAACTGCGGGATGCAGCCTCGCGCAGGCCGATGGTCGAGTTCGACCCAAAGGAGTTCAGTCATGATTGCAATATATTGTCACTACCTGCCACAAGGCATCGGCACGGCATGCCCGATGGCGGTTTAGATTCGAAGCGCCAGCTTCTTGCACAGGACCACACCGTTTCGTTCCAGAATCCGCTGGAACAAGCGCCCGCGAAACGAAACCGGTTCGCCGAGGAAGACGCAGTCGTGTTGAATGCCGAGCACGAAGCTGAAGATCTCGAAGGTCAACTGCTCGATATCGACGGTATCCGGGATCTGCCGGGTCGCCACCGAATCCCTGAGTTGCTCGGCCAAATAGGCCCGCCAGTTTGTCGTGACGCGGTGCACGGCCTGTCGGATGGGATCGGCGCCATATGTCGCACATTCGGTGGCGCCGCTCAGGATCAGGCAACCGCCGCGTTGCGCCACATGGTCACGAATCCAGAACTCGAGAATCCGCACCAGTCGCGCAAGTCCGATCGGTACTCCCAGCACGCTCGCCGCGGCATCGGATCGTAAACCGTCGAAGTATGCGAGCAACACCTCTTCGATCAGATGCGACCGGGAGTCGAAGCGTAGATAGAACGAACTCCGCGAGAGTCCCAGCTTGCCGGTGATCTCTCCGACGGTAATCGCCCGGATGCCGCGGCTACGCATCGTTGTCGTCGCCACGCGCATGAAGTTCTCTCTGGCAGAGCGCATCAGTCCTTTCTGCGATCGCGGATGATCCAGGCGCATTTTGATGCGCAAAGCGAACGCCACTCAGTCAAGGGACGCACCGGACTCCTTCACGACTGATTGCCATATCGGCAGCTGTTTCTGATACATGGCGGTAAATTCCGCCGGACCTGCGTAGTTGGCGACAAAGCCGAGATCGCCGATTCGCTTCCTGACGTCGGGGAGATTCGTTGCCAGCTTGACCTCGTCCGCCACGCGTTGAATCACCTGCTTGGGCGTGCCGGCAGGTGCGGCAATGGCGGACCAGCCCACGGTCTTGAATACATCGCTGTCGAAGCCTTGCTCCCCGAGAGTGGGCACATTGGGCAAGGTCGGCAGGCGGGACGTGCCGGTGACGCCGATGGCTTTCAGCTTTCCGCTCGGCAGGAACATGTTCGCTTGCAATCCCGTCGCGAAGGCAAGTTGAACGTTGCCGGCGATCAGGTCCTGCACCATTGGTACCTCGCCGCGATAGGAGACGTGCGTCATTTGCGCGCCGGTGACTTCATTGAGCTTGTTGGCGCTCAGATGGCCGACGGTTCCGACGCCCCAGGAGCCGTAGGAGAGCTTTCCCTGGTTGGCCTTCAGGTAGGCGCGGAGTTCCTTGGCGTCCTCGGCCGGGACCTTTTCGCCTACCAGCAGTACCAGCGGCGAGTCCGCAATCTTGGCCACAAGCGTGAAGTCCCGATTCGGGTTATAGGGCAGCTTCTTGTAGAGGAACTGATTGACCAGCAACTGGGAGCTTTGGGAGATGGACAGCGTATAGCCATCGGGGGCCGCCTTTGCCACGTTGTCCACGCCGATAATGCCGCCGGCGCCGGTTCGGTTGTCCACCACGACCGCCTGGCCCATATGGGAGGACATGCGCTCCGCCAACACTCTTGCCGTCGTATCGAGCGCGCCCCCCGCGGAGAACGGGACGACCAGGCGGATCGGCTTGGTGGGGTAGTTCTGGTCAGCGGCCAGCAGGGGATGCGAAAGGAGTCCGAGAACCGCGACGCCCAGTCCGTTGATACACGTTTTCCTGGTCACTGCATGTCTCCATGATTGCTTTATGTAATGCGAGGCGAGCGAACGCACTTAGCTAAGCGTGACTTGCCGCGCGTCCGTCGCCACCGCGGCCAGCTTCTTGATTTCGCCCTTGAGCAGTTTTCCCGTCGGCGCGGCCGGTAGCGGGCGCATGACGCGGATTTCCGCCGGCACCTTGTACGGCGACAGGCGGGCACGCAGAAAGCTCATCAACGCATCGCGGCTGACGGGCATGTCGGAAGCCAGCTCGATGAACGCGACGACTTCCTCGTTGCCTTCGACCTGCCGGCCGACAACCGCCGACTGGACAATGGACGGATGGCTGTTCAGGACTTGTTCGACTTCCACCGGATAGACGTTGAAGCCCGAGCGGATAATCAACTCCTTGGTCCTGCCGACGATGAACAGCGCGCCATCATCGGCCAGGCGCGCCATGTCGCCTGTGTTGAACCAGCCTTGCGCATTGACAGCGGCGCGCGTCAGATCCGGCGCCTTGTAGTAGCCCTTCATGAGGTTGGGGCCGCGGACCCATAGCTCGCCCGTTTCGCGTGGCTGGACGTCATTGCCAAGGTTATCCACGATGCGAATCTCCAGTCCGGGAATCGGCATGCCCGCAGCGCAGTCAGTGCGCGGCGCGTCCAGCGGGGTCTGCGCGACGGTCGGCGACAACTCCGTCAAGCCATAGCCGTTCTGCAGCGGTATGCCCAAAGCGGATTCCACGGCGTGTTTGAGGTCCGGCATTAACGGCGAGCCGGAAGCGCCAATGACCCTGAGCCGATGCCCGGCGAGCGACGCGCCTGTCTTCGCGCACCAGTCCAACAGGCGCGCGAACATGGCAGGCACCCCAAGAAAGACTGTGACGCCCTTCGCGCAGATCGCGGTGTGGAGAACCTCTGGCGAGAATCGTTCTTCCAGCAACAGCGTGCATCCGCACGACACCGATCCCAGCAGCTGCGAAGAGAGTCCCACCACGTGAGCCATCGGCAGGATGCCGTAGACGACGTCCTGGGGACTCAGGCGACGAAGCGTCGTCGCAAGTGACGCCATGTAGAGGAAGTTCGCATGCGTGAGCATGACGCCCTTCGGGCTGCCTGACGTTCCCGATGTGTAGATCATCGCCGCCACTTGCTGTCGGGGATCGCTGCTTACCGGTTCGACAGTTGCCGTCGGGTTCAGCGGGCCAACCGCGAGTTCCCCAAGGTAGGGGAACGTCTCCATGGTCGCCTGTACACGCTGGCCATGGTCCAGCGCTTCGCGCGAGACATTTGCGGCGTAGAACGCTCTGCGCGCATCCGAATGTTCCAGGAAGTTGTCGATCTCCCTGGGTGACAGGCGAGGATTGACGACGACCGCCCATGCATCGCAGGCGCTGCAGGCGAGCACCATCACCGCCAGCGCGACGCAATTCTCGGCAACCAGCATGACGCGATCTCCGGGGCGTACACCGAGGTTTCGCAGACGTTCCGCAACCGCGTCGATCGCCTGGGACAGTTCCGCATAGGTCAGCCTGATCCGGCTGTCCTGAAGTGCCAGGGCTTCCGACTGGGCATGCACCCACGGGCTGATGACCTCGTGGATCCGGTTCATCGTGCTGGAAGGTTGCGCGTGCTGTTTCGTCACATCCGGCTCCTTTGTCTCCTGAATTATGTGCTGCTATGCGGTCCATATTACTGCGTATCGGTTCTCAAATACAAGACGACCAGGCGACGTAGATCTAAAATTTCCGCAAAATGACGTTGACGATGACCATCTGCCGGACCATACTAAACCGCAATGCAGTACAGTGTTCCGCAAAATCAATAGGAGACTAGCATGTCGGAAAAGAAGGCGGTACTCGTGATCGGTGCCGGGGATGCCACCGGCGGCGCCATTGCGCGGCGGTTTGCGCGGGAGGGCTATATTGCGTGCATGACGCGCCGCAATGCGGAAAAGCTCGCCCCGCTGGTTGCGCAGATCGAGAGCGAAGGCGGTGCCGCGCACGCGTTTTCCTCGGATGCCCGCAAGGAGGAGGAAATGGTGGCGTTGATCCAGGAGATCGAAACCAAGATTGCGCCGATCGAGGTCGCCGTCTTCAATATCGGCGCCAACGTGCGCTTCGATATCCTCGAAACAACGTCACGCGTGTACTTCAAGGTCTGGGAGATGGCCTGCTTCGCCGGTTTCCTGATGGGGCGTGAAACGGCCCGGGTCATGGTGCCGCGCGAACGCGGGTCGATCTTCTTTACCGGGGCGACGGCCAGCTTGCGTGGCCGTGCCGGCTACGCGGCATTCTCCGGCGCCAAGCACGGCCTGCGCGCGCTGGCCCAGGCCATGGCAAAGGAACTCGCACCGAAAGGCATTCATGTGGCGCACCCGGTGATCGACGGGGCCATCGATACGGAATTTATCCGGGAGACGTTCCCGGAGCGCTATGCACTGAAGGAGCGCGACGGCATTCTCAACCCCGAGCACATTGCGGACATGTACTGGATGTTGCACCAGCAACCGAGGGATGCGTGGACGCACGAACTCGACCTGCGTCCGTGGATCGAGGCCTGGTAAACCCACCATGGAGCTGACCTATAGCAAGCAGGATCGGGCATACCGCGCGGAGGTCCAGGCGTTTCTGCGCGCGAATCTGCCGGATGACATCAGGCGGAAGGTAGTCGAGAACCGGCCGCTGACAAAGGACGACATTGTGCGCTGGACGAAGATCCTGGCAGCACAGGGCTGGAGTACGCCGAACTGGCCGGTCGAGTACGGCGGAACGGGATGGACGCCGGTGCAGAGCTATATCTTCGCCGAGGCATGCGCGCTCGCCGGAGCGCCCGAACCGATTGCGTTTGGCGTTCGCATGGTGGCGCCCGTGCTGCTCGCGTTTGGCACAGCCGAGCAGAAGGCACGCTATCTGCCGCGTATCCGAAGCGGCGACGACTGGTGGTGCCAGGGCTATTCGGAGCCGGGTGCGGGCTCGGATCTGGCGAGCCTGTCGACGAGCGCGCGGCTCGATGGCGACACGTTTGTCGTCAACGGCCAGAAGATATGGACAACATACGCGCAGCATGCGGACATGATGTTTTGTCTGGTCAGGACCGATTCCGATGCGAAGAAGCAGCAAGGCATTTCCTTCCTGCTGATCGACATGCGCTCGCCAGGCATTACCGTGCGACCGATTATCACGCTCGACGGAAAGCACGAAGTCAACGAAGTCTTCTTCGATGGGGTGCGTGTTCCGGCTTCGAATCTGGTAGGGGAGTTGCATCGCGGGTGGGATTGTGCCAAATACCTGCTCAGGCATGAGCGATTCAGCACGGGGATGATCGGGCAAATCCGGCGCAATCTCCGGCGACTGGTCGAATGCGCATCGACGCGCACCGGCCCCGATGGTTTGCTCGGCGATGATCTGAGCTTCTGCGAGCGGGTGGCACGTATCACGATCGAGGTGGACGCGCTCGAATACACGCTGCTTCGTGCGCTCTCCGAAGCCGATGCGGGCGGGGATGTGGGCACGAAAGCGTCGCTCTACCGGATTCGCAGTTGCCAGCTTGCGCAACAGGTATCGGAGCTCTATCTCGATGTATTGGGCTTTGACGCGCTGCCCTATCCTCGCGGGGCACGTGAGCTCGACTGGTCGGGCGGCGGATGGCTGCCCGATGACGCGCCGGCCCAGACCGCGAACTATCTCAACCTGCGCAAGCTCACGATCTATGGCGGTTCCGAGGAGATTCAGAAGAACATCCTCGCCAAGCTCGAATTGAATCTGTAAGGCGTCAATATGAACTTCGACCTGACTGAAGACCAGCGACTGGTGATTGACGCCGTTTCGCGATATCTGACCCGCGAATATAGCCTCGCGGAACGGGCGGCGGCAACCTCGGGGAATTCCAGGCATTGGCAAGCGCTTGCCGAGCAGGGCATGTTTGCATTGCCATTCGAGGAGCGATACGGCGGCGGGGGCGGTGGCTGGAATGACGTCGCCTTGGTGATGCAAGAGTTCGGCAAGGCGCTTCTCAATGAACCCTATCTGGCTTCGATCGTGTTTCCCGGCGCGCTGATCCAGGCCGGCGCAAGCGAGCTGCAGAAGCAGGAAATTCTCCCGCGAATCATTGATGGCTCGGTGCGCTTTGCGGTGGCCTATGAGGAGGTCAGCTCCGCCTACGACCCGACCAGGATCGATACCACTTTTTCCGAGGCGGAGGGCGAGGGCGGATACGTGCTCAACGGCCGCAAGAAGGGCATTCTGGCGGGCAATTTCGATGTATTGATCGTGCTGGCGCGGCGGGGTGACGACTTCCGGCTGTTCATGGTGCCGACCGGCTCGCCGGGAGTCGGACTGGTGACCCATCCGTCGGTGGATGGCGCGGCGGTTTCGGAGGCGACTTTCAGCAACGTCAGGGTGCCTGCCGGCGCGTTGCTGGGCGATGGCCGCGAGACGCTGAGGCATCTCGAACTGGCGCTGGACATTGCTCGCATTGGCCTGTGCGCCGAGGCCGTTGGCATTATGGAATCGATGATCCGGGACACCGCGGAATACGCGCGCACCCGAAAGCAGTTCGGCGTTCCCATCGGCAGCTTCCAGGCCCTGCAGCACAAGCTCGTCGACATGTTCGTGCATGCCGAGCAGGCGAAGTCTTCCGTCTGGCGCGCACTGGCGTTTGTCGACGACGAGGCCGGGCGCGCGCAGGCTTGCGCGTCGGCGAAAGCGCTTGTCGGTATCGGCGCACGATTCGTCGGACAGCAGGCCATCCAGATTCACGGCGGGATGGGCATGACGGAAGAAATGGGAATCTCGCATTTCTTCCGGCGGCTGACGGCCATCGAGCAGACCCTTGGCAACGCTGCCTACCATCTGCGGCGCGTCGCGAGACAGGTGTCGCGTGAACCGGCTCTGAGCTGAGGCGCCGAGAGGTATTGCGCGCCGACCCCGTCGGGGTCGGCGCGCACATCATTTCCGAATGTTATCTGGCCAGAACGCAATACTGTTCACTTCACAACCACTTTGGGGACGATTTGCTGATTCAGCGGCTCGGATCGCCGCCGGATTCGGAAATTCGACATCTTTCGTTTCACGCCGCGGGGATTGCGCTTG
>NZ_JBIUHC010000069.1:0-52825 GCF_044627735.1 Cupriavidus sp. CuC1
GCCCTCTTTGCCCCAGGGGAGTCATATTGACTAAGCCACCCCTCTCCCCGGCCCTCTCCCCCTGAGGGGAGAGGGAGCGACAGCCGTCGTCGTAGCGCATGGCCTTGGCTCGTTCGGCGGCTTCGTCCAGCGCTCCTGGTGCTGCGGCTAGTATGTCTTGTCCCCGCCGCCCACCGCGCCGCCCTGCCCCTTGAACTGCGCGGCGAGGCTCTCTGCCGCGCGAGCCAGCATCGTGGCATCCACGCCAACCGCGGTGAACGTGGTGCCCAGCGCCATGTACTGCCGCGACTGCGCCACATCGGCGCTGAGAATGCCCGCGCCCTTGCCGGCCTGGCGAATGCGCGCGATGGCGTCGGCGATGGCGCTTTGCACGTCCGGGTGGCCCGGGTTGCCGAGATGGCCCATGTCGGCGGCAAGATCCGCCGGGCCGATAAACACCCCATCCACGCCTTGGGTGGCGGCGATCGCGTCGAGGTGCGCGAGCCCCGCGCGCGTTTCCACCTGCACCAGCACGCACATCTCGCGGTTGGCTTGGGCCAGGTAGCCGTCGACACGGTTCCAGCGCGAGGCTCGGGCCATCGCGCTGCCCACGCCACGCACGCCTTGCGGCGGGTAACGCGTGGCGGCGACCGCGGCGGCGGCCTCGGCGGCGCTTTGCACCATCGGCACCAACAGGGTCTGCACGCCCAGGTCGAGCAGCTGCTTGATCTGCACGGTGTCGTTCCACGAGGCACGCACCACCGGCCGCACCGGATAGGCGGCCAGCGCCTGCAACTGCGCCAGGATCGACGGCACGGTGTTGGGTGCGTGCTCGCCGTCGATCAGCAGCCAGTCGAAGCCGGCGTCGGCCAGCACTTCGGCGGTGTAGGGACTGGCCAGGCCGAGCCACAGGCCAATCTGCTGCTCGTTCGCGGCGAGCGCGCGCTTGAAGGTATTGAGGGGGATTTCCATGATGGCGGTATCGGGACGTTGGCGTCAGGCGAAGTGGCATGCCACGGCGCCCAGCGCGCCGTAGTCTACATGGAATGTATCACCCGGGCTGGCCGCAACCGGCCGGGTGAAGGAGCCGCCGAGGATCACCTCGCCGGCTTCCAGGCCCACGCCAAACGGATGCAGCTTGTTGGCCAGCCATGCCACGCCGTTGGCGGGATGGTTGAGCACGCCGGCGGCCACGCCGGTCTCCTCGATCACGCCGTTGCGCGACATGATGGCCGAGACCCAGCGCAGGTCCACATCGAACGGCCGCACCGGGCGCCCGCCCATCACCACGCCGGCATTGGCGGCGTTGTCGGCGATGGTGTCGAACACCTTGCGCGGGCGCTTGCTGTCAGGATCGATCCCATGGCTGCGCGCATCGATGATCTCCAGCGCGGGAATCACGTAGGCCGTGGCGTCATACACGTCGAACAGCGTGCAGTTCGGCCCCTTGAGCGGCTTGTCCAGCACGAAGGCCAGCTCCACTTCCACGCGCGGCACGATAAAGCGGCCCGGGGGGATCGTCGCGCCGTCCTGGAAGAACATGTCGTCGAGCAAGGTGCCGTAGTCCGGCTCGTCGATCTGCGAGGACAACTGCATGGCGCGCGAGGTCAGGCCGATCTTGTGGCCCTTGATGGTGCGGCCTTCAGCCAGCTTGTGGGCCAGCCATTCGCGCTGGATGGCGTAGGCATCTTCAATCGTGATGTCAGGATGGTCCAGCGAGATTTGCCGGATCTGCTTGCGCGATTGCTCGGCGTCGTGCAGGCGATGGGCGATCTGGCGGATCAGCTCTGGGCTGAGCATGGGGTCTCCGTGGGATGCGTTGAACGTTGAACGTTGAGCGTTGGGGGCCGGCCGACGGTGGAACCGGTCAGGCCTTCTTGAAGCGGGCGTGCACGTTGTTGTGCTTGTAGCTGCCGCCCTCGTTGAACTCGACCAGCTCCATCGACAGCGCCAGGTAGCGCCGCGCATACAGCTCGGCGAAGTGCGCCTTGACAGCCTCGAACAGCGCATCGCAGGCCGTCTTCTTGGCCGCCTCGGGGCGCCCGGCGCCGATCTTCAGCGTGATGTGGACGAAGGCGTAGTCTTCCTCGCCGTCGGCCATGCGGTAGTCGGTCAGCGCCAGCGCGCGCGAGCGGATGCCGCCGATGGGAAACACGCCGTCCTGGGCGATCAGCACGTCGTTGATGGTCTTGAGCAGGGCCGGCACGCGCGCGTCGGCGCGGATATTGTCGGTGTACTCGACGATGATGTGGGGCATTGGCGGCCTCTCCAATAAGGCGTGAATCGTGATCCGTCAGCGCACCGGGAAGATCGCATTGATCTGGCCGGTGCCAGAGCTGGTGAAGTAGTCGGTGACGATCTCCACCGGCCGGTCGTACTTGTCCCAGCCCAGCAAGCCGAGCAGCATGGCGGTGTCGTGCATGCCGCCCTCGCCGATGCAGTGCTCGTTGTACTCCGGCAGCATGCGGCAGAAGGTGGCCCAGTCGCCTTGCTTCCAGAGTTCCACAACGCGCAAGTCCACCTGCTTGAAGAACTCGCGGCTGATCTGGTGGATGCTCTCCTCGGGGCTGTTGTTGTCGTTGAAGCGGTGCGACAGCGAGCCGCTGGCGAGAAACGCCACATTGGCATCGCTGGCCTCGATGGACGCGCGCAGCGCCTCGCCAAAGCGGCGGCTTTCGTCAAGCTGGTGCCAGGCGCACCAGGCCGCGATCGATACCACCTTGAAATGGCGGTCGGCGTTCATGTAGCGCATCGGCACCAGGGTGCCGTATTCCAGCTCCAGGCTGGCGATCTCGTGGGCGCGGGTCATCACGCCTTGCTCGGTGGCGGTGCTGGCGATCAGGCGGCCCAGTTCGGGGTTGCCGTCATAGGCGTAGGCCATGTCCTTGATGAAGTGCGGCAGCTCGTTGCTGGTGTAGATGCCCTCGAAATGCCCATTGCAGTTGACGTGATAGCCGGCATTGACCAGCCAGTGCACATCGGCCACCACGATGGTGTCCACCCCAAGCTCGCGGCAGCGCCGGCCGATCTCGCGGTGGCCGGCGATTGCCGCCTCGCGGCAGCCGTAGTGCTTGCCGGGCAATTCCGATAGGTACATCGACGGCACGTGCGTGATCTTTGCCGCGAGTGATAGTCTGCCCATTGCGGTGTCTCCTGTCTTGTCATGGCGCCAGTGCCGGGTCGAAGCCACTCACTTCGGGCGCTGGCAAAGGCGATCGTTCTCAAACGCCCCAGCGCGGAATATGATGCCCGCCCATCGAGATGCACACGTTCTTCACCTCCGCAAACACCTCGAAGCTGAACTCCCCGCCCTCGCGCCCGGTGCCGGATGCCTTGGTGCCGCCAAACGGCTGGCGCAGGTCGCGCACGTTCTGGCTGTTGACGAACACCATGCCGGCCTCGATGCCGCGCGCCAGCCGGTGCACCTTGCCAACGTCCTGCGTCCAGATGTACGAGGCCAGGCCGTAGGCGGTGTCGTTGGCCATGGCCAGGCCATCGTCCTCGCCCTTGAAGGGGATCAGGCAGGCCACCGGGCCAAAGATTTCTTCCTGCGCCACGCGCATGTGGTTCTCCACATTGGCGAGCACCGTGGGCTGCACGAAGTTGCCGTTGCGCAGGTGCGCAGGCAGGTCGGCCGGGCGCTCGGCGCCGCCGGCCAGGATGGTGGCGCCTTCCTGCTCGCCCAGGCGGATATAGCCAGTCACCTTCTCCCAGTGCTGCTGCGTGATCATGGCGCCCACGTGGGTCTGCTCGCTGGTCGGGTCGCCCACGCGCAGCTTCCTGGCGCGTTCGGCAAACTTGCCGACGAAATCGTCGTAGACCGTGTCCTGCACGAAAATCCGCGAGCCGGCGGTGCAGCGCTCGCCGTTGATCGAGAAGATGGTGAACAGCGCGGCGTCCAGCGCGCGCTCCAGGTCGGCGTCGTCAAACACCAGCACCGGGGACTTGCCGCCCAGTTCCATCGAGAACTTCTTCAGGCCGGCGCGTTCGATGATGCGCTTGCCGGTGGCGGTGCCACCGGTGAACGAAACCGCGCGCACGTCCGGGTGGCGCACCAGCGCATCGCCCGCGCTGGCGCCGTAGCCCTGCACCACGTTGAGCACGCCGGCCGGCACCCCGGCTTCCAGCGCCAGCATGCCGAGCTGGTCGGCGGTGAGCGGCGACAGCTCTGACATCTTCAGCACCGCGGTGTTGCCCAGCGCCAGGCACGGCGCGACCTTCCAGGTGGCGGTCATGAAGGGCACGTTCCACGGCGAGATCAGCGCGCACACGCCCACCGGCTGGTAGAGCGTGTAGTTGAGCATCTGGTCATCGACCGGGTAAGTGCGGCCGTTCATCTGCACGCACACCTCGGCGAAGAAATTGAAGTTCTCGGCGGCGCGCGGGATCAGCTGCTTGCCGGTCTGCGCGATCGGCAGGCCGGTGTCCTGCGTTTCCAGCGCGGCAAGATGCGGCACGTGCTCGGTGATCAGGTCGGCCAGGCGGCGCATGATGCGGGCGCGCTCCTTGGCCGGCGTATTGGCCCATTTGGGAAAGGCGGCCTTGGCGGCTGCCACGGCGGCGTTGACTTCCGCCTCGCCGCCCGCTGCCACCGTGGCGATCTCCTCGCCGGTGGCCGGGTTCCAGGTGGTGAATGTGTCCTTGCTGTCAACCTGCTTGCCGTCGATCCAATGCTTGATCATGTCTTCCTCCTTGTTGGCGCGTGGCGCGTGGCGCTTCAGCGCACGCTGCCATATTCGGTAGCCGAGGCAATGGTGTTGACCAGCCGCCCCACCCCTTCGATCTCAGTGACGATCTCATCGCCCGGCTGTGTATCGGCCAGCCCTTCCGGCGTGCCGGTGAGGATCACATCGCCCGCTTCCAGCGTCATGAAGCTGCTGAGGTATTCGATCAGCCACGGGATGCCGAAGATCATGTCGCGGGTGCTGCCCTGCTGGGTCAGCTTGCCGTTGACGGTGGTGGTCAGCGCGAGGTTCATCGGATCCGGCACGTCGTCGCGGTCCACCAGCCACGGCCCCAGCGGCGTGCAGGTATCGCGGTTCTTCACCCGCAGGTTGGGGCGATAGTAGTTTTCCAGGTAGTCGCGGATGGCGTAATCGTTGGCGACCGTGTAGCCGCGCACGTGGTCGTAGGCCTGCGCGGCCTTGACGCCGCGCGCCGTGCTGCCGATCACCACCGCCAGCTCGCACTCGTAGTGCATGTACTTCACGCCCTCGGGCCGGATGGTGTGGGCCCGGTGGCCGATGAACGCGCCCGGCCCCTTGAGGAAGACCAGCGGTTCTTCCGGCGCCTTGAAGGCCAGTTCGCGCGCATGATCGGCATAGTTCAGGCCGAGCGCAAAGGTGGTGCGCGGCGCCACGGGCGGCAGCCACGTCACGGCGTCTTCGCTGACCACGCGGCCATCGTCCAGGCGCAATGCGCCTTCGCCAGCGGGCTGCGCGGTGTGGACCAGGCCATCGAAGGCTACACGTGCGGTTCTCATGCTGCCTCCCCGGGCGCTGCCTTGATGCCGTGCCGCAAGCGTCCTACGTGTTCGATCTCGATCTCCACCGTGTCGCCGGCACGCGCCAGCGGCGCGCCTTCGGGCACGCCCGCCAGCAGCACGTCGCCGGCTTCGAGCGACATGAAGGCGGTGACATCGGCCAACAACCGCGCCACCGGGCGCAGCAGGTTGCCCGTGTGGTTGCGCTGGCGCTCTTCGCCGTTGATGCGCACCACCATGGCGAGCGCGTCGGCGTTGGCTACCTGCTCGCGGGCCATCACCCACGGGCCGATCGGGCAATAGCCGTCGCGGCACTTGTGGCGCACCGCCGGGCGGTAATAGCTGGCATGCGGCACGCTCACATCCGACACCACCGTGTACCCGGCGATATAGTCCACGGCCTGCGCCGGGTCGATGCGGGTTGCGCGCCGGCCGATCACGATGCCCAGCGCGGCGCCGATTTCCAGGGTCTCCTGGCCCGGTGGCAGCTCGACAAGGCTGCCATGGGCGGCCAGCGTATTGGCCGGCTTGATGTAGAGGATAGGGCCCGCCGGCGGCGCCTGGTAAGGGGCCGCATTGACGCTGTCGCCAAGGGCCGCAAGCGCGCCCTTGAAGTTCAGCAGCGTGCCGTACACCGTGCCGGTGATGGCGGGCTGCCACATGAATTCGCCCTCGCGCAGGGCGCGCCCGCCGTCCAGCGGCAGCAAGGTGGCACCGTCCACCGGCACTGCCCGCACTGGCCGGCCGCCGGCGGCGATTCTGGCTTGTCGCATCGTGCTCCTCTCTGGTTGCGTCCGCGCTTGCCAGGCGCTTGCGCTGCCCGGCTGGCGGATCGTCGAGGACGGATCGCCCGTTGGCGCCGCCTGTACTTAACATGTTAATTAGATTGCGCCGGAGTTTCAACCCTATTGTGAGCCGCGCCACCGTGATCTTGCCGCCTGGCCCTTCGCGCCCTCGTCGGCGCCTGTCATCGTGCTGTCATGCAGCATCCCCAGAATTCGCCCTGTACCGGGTTTCGCCTTGCCGCAGCGCGATTGTGATAACGCACCGCAGCAGTAAAAAGGCTTGCTACCCGATTTTTTTGCGGCTTGAATGAAAACGTTTTCATTTTGACCGCCATTGCGTGCCTGGTTCGCCATGCGCGCAATGTGATCCCGAAACCAAGACCGGAAGCTCTTACGTGAAGCGCACCCAGGACCGCTCCAGCAGCACCGCCCCAGACGCCGTCGGCACTGCCACGCTGGTGGACGTGGCGCAGGCAGCGGGCGTATCGCTAGCCACCGCGTCGCGCGCGTTCAACAGCCCGGCGCTGGTGCGCGAAGGCACCGCGCAGCGTGTGCTGGACGCCGCACGGCAACTGAGCTTCCGCCCCAACCTGCTCGGCAGCAAGCTGCGCGCGCAGCAAAGCCGGATGATCGGCGTGATGCTGCCCACCCTGGAAAACGCCGTGTTCGCCGAATGCTGGCGCGGCATCGAGGACGCCGCGCTGGCCGCCGGCTACTCGCTGATGCTGGTGACCAGCGCCTACGACCCCGCGCGCGAACGCGAGCGCATCGAATACCTGCTGCGCCACCGGGTCGACGGCATGGTGCTCACGGTGGCCGACGCCGCGCGCAGCGCCGTGCTCGACCAGCTCGATGCCGAAGGCGTGCCCTATGTGCTGGCCTACAACCAGGCCGCCGCGCGCGGCCAGCGCCACTCGGTCTCGGTGGACAACCGCGGCAGCGCCCGCGAAGGCGTGCAAGCGCTGATCGCGGCCGGGCATCGCCGCATCCGCGTGGTCTCCGGCGCCTTCATCGCCTCCGACCGCGCGCGCCAGCGCTTCGAGGGCTACCGCGACGCCATGCACGCGCACGGCCTGCAAGCCGCGCCGCCGCTTTGCCTGCCCTCCCACACCGCCAGCAACGCCGACCAGATCCGCGCGCTGGCCGCCGGGCCGGATGCGCCCACCGCATTTTTCTGCACCAACGACCTGCTGGCGATCGGCGTGATCTCCGACCTGAAGCGGCTCGGCCTGCGCGTGCCGCGCGACATCTCCGTGCTGGGATACGACGGCATCGCGCTGGGCGCGCTGGTGGAGCCGGCACTGGCAACAGTGATGCAGCCCAATACCGAAATTGGCGAGCGCGCCGTCGCGCAGTTGCTCAAGCGTTTCGGCCATGCCGCCGACGCAACCGACGCAACCGACGCGATCGACGCGACGCGCGGCGCCAAACCCGGACGCGTTACCTTGCTGCCCCACGGCCTGCGCCTGGGCGGCACGGTAGCCGCACCGGCATGACCCCGGCATGACCCTTCGCCAACCGCTTTCCCCCTGCCCCAGCCCACGTATGCAACCCAAGGAGTCCACCATGCAAGCAACCCGTTCCTGGCACAAGCCGCTGCGCCGGATCGCCAGCGCGCTCGGCGCCGCCGCCGTCTGCGCATTCAGCCAGGGCGCGGCAGCGCAAACCGCGATCTGCTACAACTGCCCGCCCGAATGGGCCGACTGGGCCTCGCAGATCCGCGCCATCAAGGAAAAGACCGGTGTCACGGTGCCGCATGACAACAAGAACTCCGGCCAGTCGCTCGCGCAGCTGGTCGCCGAAAAGGGCAGCCCGGTAGCGGACGTGGTGTACTACGGCGTGACCTTCGGCATCCAGGCCAAGAAGGACGGCGTCACCGCCCCCTACAAGCCGGCCCACTGGAGCGACATCCCAGACGGCCTCAAGGACCCGCAAGGCAACTGGTTCGCCATCCACTCCGGCACGCTTGGCTTCATGGTCAACGTCGACGCCCTGCGCGGCAAGCCCGTGCCGCAATCGTGGGCCGACCTGCTCAAGCCCGAATACAAGGGCCTCATCGGCTACCTGGACCCGGCCAGCGCCTTCGTCGGCTATGTCGGCGCGGTTGCCGTCAACCAGGCAATGGGCGGCTCGATGGACAACTTCGGCCCGGCCTTCAAGTACTTCCGCGACCTGCAGAAGAACCAGCCCATCGTCCCCAAGCAAACCGCCTATGCCCGCGTGCTCTCGGGCGAGATCCCGATCCTGCTGGACTACGACTTCAACGCCTACCGCGCCCGCTACAAGGACAAGTCCAACGTCGCCTTCGTGATTCCCAAGGAAGGCACGGTGGTGGTGCCGTACGTGATGAGCCTGGTGAACAAGGCGCCGCACGATGCGGATGGCAAGAAGGTGCTGGATTTCGTGCTGTCCGATGCGGGCCAAGCCCTGTGGGCCAATGCGTACCTGCGCCCCGTGCGCAGCGCCGCCGTGCCCAAGGAAGTGCAAGCCCGGTTCCTGCCGGCAGCGGATTACGCGCGGGCCAAGCCGGTGGATTTTGGACAGATGGCGGATGCGCAGAAGGGGTTCAGCGAACAGTATTTGAAGGAAGTCCGTTGAATGGCTAGCGCTAGCAGGTGAGTGCGGCCCGTCGCTCTTGACGAGCGCCCGCCCTCTCCCCCAACCCCTCTTCCGCCATGCGGGAGAGGGGGAACCGGCGACACGCCAGCGCGAATGAACCAGCCTGCACGAACACTGGGAGCACCCCCATCATGCATAAACGAAGCCCCCCACTCCTTCTCTTCGCCCTTCCGGCGCTGATCATTTTCTTCGCCTTCTTCTGCCTCCCCATGGCAAAACTCCTGGCAATCAGCGTCACCGGAGAGAAAGGCGCGAGCGTCTACTGGACCGTCATCTCAAGCGAGCGCTATCTGCACAGCCTGATGGTCACCGTGCTGCTATCGGCAACGGTAACGCTGGCCACCCTGATCATCGCCGGCATCACCGGCACCTTCCTGGAGCGCAACGCCGTGCCCGCAAAGGCCCTGCTGGTCGCCATGCTGACGTTCCCGCTCGCCTTCCCCGGCGTTGTCATCGGCTTCATGGTGATCATGCTGGGCGGCCGCAACGGCCTCGTCGCCATGGTGAGCGATTGGCTGGTGGGAGACCGCTGGACCTTTGCCTACGGTCTTGCCGGCCTGTTCGTCGGCTACCTGTACTTCTCCATCCCGCGCGTCATCCTGACCGTGATGGCAGCCGTTGCCAAGCTCGATGCCTCGCTGGAAGAAGCCGCCCGCTCGCTCGGCGCGGGCCGCTGGCGCGTGGTGCGCGACGTGATGCTGCCCGCGCTGATGCCGGCCATGATTTCCAGCGGCGCGATCTGCTTTGCCACCAGCATGGGCGCCTTCGGCACCGCCTTCACGCTGGCGACGCAGCTCGATGTGCTGCCGCTCACCATCTACAACGAGTTCACCAACTACGCCAACTTCGGCATGGCCGCCGCGCTGTCCTTGCTGCTCGGCACGGTCACCTGGGCCTTGCTGGCGGTGGCGCGCTGGTTCTCGGGCGACGCTGTCGCCGCTACTGCCTGAGGCTACCCATGATGACGTCTTCCCGCCGCGGCAATGCCTACTGGCTGCAACTCGCGCTCACGCTCCTGTTGTGCCTGTTCATGGTGGTGCCGGTGGTGCTGTCCGTGCTCGCCGGCCTGACCAACAACATCTTTGTGGGCGTGTCCAGCGGCCTCACCACGCGCTGGCTGGTGGAGGTGTGGGCGCTCTACCGCAACACCATCTTCCTGTCGCTGGGCATCGCCCTGGCGTGCCTGGCTTGCACGCTGGTGCTGGGCGTGCCCGCGGCCTACTACATGGCGCTGCGGCGCGGGCGCGTGACGCGCCTGATCGAGGAGCTGCTGATGCTGCCGGTGGCCGTGCCGGGGCTGGCCACCGCGCTTGGCCTGATCCTGCTCTATGGCGGCTGGCAGGCGTTCCGCACGAGCTGGGTGTTTATCCTGGTCGGCCACGTGCTGTTCACGCTGCCGTTCATGGTGCGCTCGGTGCTGGCCATCATGTCGGCCATCGATATCCGCACGCTGGAAGACGCTGCCGCCAGCCTGGGCGCAAGCCGGCTGCAGCGCTTCTTTACCGTGGTGCTGCCGAACTGCCGCCAGGGCATCCTGGCCGGCGCGCTGATGGTGGTGACGCTCTCGGTGGGGGAATTCAACCTGACCTGGATGCTGCATACGCCCACCACGCAGACGCTGCCGGTGGGGCTGGCCGACAGCTACGCCTCGATGCGGCTGGAGATCGGCTCGGCCTACACCATCGTGTTCTTCTTCATGATCATTCCGCTGCTGGTACTGATGCAGGGCTTGTCCGCGCTGGGCGCGCGTGCCCGCAAGCACCAGCCGCTGGCAGACAGCGCCGACACCAGAGTGATCTCCGGCGCCGATCCGCTTTCCACTTCCGAGGCCCGCCATGCATGAACCAACCACCATCACGCTGCGCCACTGCGGCAAGACCTTCGCCGACGGCACGCTGGCGCTGCAACCGCTGGATCTCGACATCGGCGCGGGCGAGACCGTGGTGCTGCTCGGCCCCTCGGGCTGCGGCAAGACCACCACGCTGCGCATCATCGCCGGGCTGGAATTCCCCGACGCCGGCGGCGTGGTGATGTTTGGCGACAACGACGTGACGCCGCTGCCGATCGAGCAGCGCGGCGTGGGCATGGTGTTCCAGAGCTACGCGCTGTTTCCCAACATGACCGTGGCGGAGAACATCGCCTACGGCCTGCGCGTGCGCCGGATCGATGCCGCCGCGCGCCGCCGCCGGGTGGACGAGATGCTGGCCATGATGCATCTGGGGCCTTTCGCCGAGCGGCGCATCGACCAACTGTCAGGCGGGCAGCGCCAGCGCGTGGCGCTGGCCCGCGCCATCGCCGTGCAGCCGCGCGTGCTGCTGCTCGATGAGCCGCTGACCGCGCTGGACGCCAAGCTGCGCGACGCGTTGCGCGCCGACATCAACCAGCTGCTGCGCAGCCTGCATATCACCGCCGTCTACGTCACCCACGACCAGGCCGAGGCGATGGCGCTGGGCGACCGCATCATCGTGATGGACCGTGGCCGCATCGCGCAGACCGGCACGCCGCAGCAGATCTACCGCGCGCCGGCCAATGCCTTCGTGGCGGATTTCATCGGCACCATGAACCGCCTGCCGGCCGTGCTGGAGGCCGATGCCTGGCGCGTGCCGGGTGGCCTGGTGCCGCGCCATGGCGCCGCCACAAGCCTGGCCGCCGCTCCCTCGGCCCGTGCTGAACTGCTGTTCCGCCCCGAAGACGTAGCGTTGGCACAGGCCGAGGATGCCCACCTGGGCGGCTCGGTGGTCACCGCGCTGTTCCTGGGCAACTACACACGCTTGCTGATCGACGTGGGCGCGCCGGCGCCGCTTGTCGTCGACACCACCCGGCGCGATGGCTGGCTCGCGGGCGACCGCGTGGGCCTGCGCCTCGATACCGGCCACCTGATCACGCTCCCCGAAGCGCTCGCCGCATGAACACCGCCAACGACAACCCGGCCGGCACCTACCTGCTCGCCCACATCACCGACCTGCACATCAAGGCCGGCGGCAAATTGTCCTACCGCATGGTAGATACCGCCGGCGCGCTGCGGCGCTGCATCGCATCGCTGCTGGCCGCGCCGCAGCGGCCCGACTCCGTCGTCATCACCGGCGACCTGGTGGACTTCGGCACCGAAGAGGAATACCGCTTCCTGCGCGGCATCCTGGAGGATCTGCCCATGCCGGTGAGGCTATTGCCCGGCAACCATGACCACCGCGCCACGCTGCGCCGCGTCTTTGCCGATCACGACTACCTGTTTGCCAACGGTGACGGCGACGCGCCGATCCACTACAGCGTGGCGGCCGGCCCGCTGCGCCTGGTGGCCTTCGACTGCACGGTGCCCGGAAAGCCTGGCGGCCAGGTCGATCCCGCCGCGCTGCCGTGGCTCGAGGCCACGCTGGCGGCCGAGCCGGGCAGGCCCACGCTGCTGATGCTCCATCACCCGCCCTTTCATACCGGCATCGGCCACATGGACCAGCAGGGCCTGGCGGGCGCGGCGCTGCTGGAGGCGGTGGTGCGCAGGCACCCGACGGTTGAGCGCGTGTTGTGCGGCCACCTGCACCGGCACATCACGCACCGGTTTGGCGGCACGATCGCCATGACGGCGCCGAGCCCGGCCCATCAGGTCACGCTCGATCTCGATCCGCAGGCGGCCTCGCGGTTTCGCATGGAGCCACCCGGCTACCTGCTGCATCAGTGGCAACCCGCGCACGGGCTGGTAAGCCACGCGGCGGTCATCGGCGACTTTGGCGCAGACCATCCCTTCTTCGATGCCGCGGGCAAGTTGATCGACTGACTGGCCGGTCGGTCAAGAACGCATCGGCGCAGTGCACCACAGTGGCACATCGGCACATTAGCCTGCAACCGGTTGCCCCCCTGCGGCCGGCCCATCCAGTGGCACGAAACCGTGGCCCCAAAAAAAAACCCACTGCCGGGTGGTAGTGGGTAACAAAAGTGGTATGGGCGAGTCGCGGAAATCACCCATGCATGCATGGTGGCACCGGAGGTCCCCTAACGAAATAATCCTTCCGGACTAGTGCTCATCCCAATGGCAAGCCGTCGGCGCCGGCATGCCGCAGCGCCATTTCCCGCGAGCCCTAGTGTGCAAGCCATTTGCGGGGCGGCACGCCGCCAGAGCCAGCTGCGCCCTACCCTGCGTTTCCCCTCTTTAGTGGGGAAATGGACAAGACCCCCATAATCTAGTCCAATTCGCCCTGGCGCTCGCTTCGATCGGGGCGCAGCGCATCACATTTTGCTCCACTTGTTCCACCGGCCGCAGCCTGCGCGCCGTCCGCCGCACAACCCCAACCCATGCCCAACGCCCACCTGCTGCTGATAGACGACCACACCCTGTTCCGCACCGGCCTGCGCCTGGTGCTGGCGGACAGCCAGAGCGTGGCGAGCATCATCGAGGCGGGCTCCGTCATGGGCGCGGTGGAGGCACACCGCGCCGCCAGCGTGGACATCATCCTGCTGGATATCCAGATGCCGGGCCTCAACGGGATCGAGGGCGTCAAGGTGTTGCGCCGCCACTTCCCCGCAGCGCGCATCCTGATCGTGTCCGGCACCTCCGCCCTGGAAACCATTCCCGCCGCCGCGCGCAAGGAGATTGCCGGCTTCCTGCCAAAATCCGCGAGCAGCATCGAGATCGAAGACGCCATCGCCTCTTGCCTGCGGGGCGACACGTACTTCAACCCCGACCCCGCTGGCGCCGACTGCGCCGACCCGGCTGGCCATGCCAACGGCAACGCGTACCAGGGCTACCAGGCCAGCTCGCTCACGCCGCGCCAGCTCGAGGTGCTGGACCAGCTCAGCCAGGGCCGCTCCAACAAGATCATTGCCCACCATCTGGGGCTCTCGGAGAACACCGTGCGCGTCCACGTGGCAGCCATTCTCGATCACCTGGGCGTGGTCAGCCGGGTCGAGGCGGTGCTGGAGGCCCAGCGCCGCGGCCTGGTGCAGACGGGCAGGTAAGCCATGGCGTTTCTCCTCCCCCGTTTTGACGAACCGCGGCTGCTGGCCGCGCAGATGGAACTGATCGACCAGAGCTTCGGCATCGCCATGCTGGGCTGCGCGCTGGCGGCGGGCATCCTGGCCTTCGGGCTGGCCCTCGGCGGCGGGCATCCGGGTGCGTTGCCCTGGGCGCTGACGATGGGGCTGGCGTGCGCCGCCGGGCATTTCGGGCGGCGCCTGATGCCCGAGCGCACGGGCGAAGCCCATGCCGGGCGCTACGCGCGCAGCATGACGCTGCTGCTGACGCTGATCGGCGTGCTCTGGGGGCTGGCGGCGTGGCTCTACATGGATATGAGGACGCCCGCCACGGTGATCTGCATCCTGTCGCTGATCGCGGGCATGAGCGCGGCCGCGCTGGCGGTGTTCTCCGCCTGCCTGCCGGTTGCCGTGGGCTTCTTCATCCCGGCCATCGTGCCGGTCTGGGCGGTCTTCATCGCCACCGGCGACGTCGCCTACCTGCCCATGTTCCTCGGCGCGCCGCTTTATCTCGTCGTGCTGATGATCTTTGCGCGCAACTATGCGCGCGTGGCACGGCACGGCATTGCGCTGCGCTTCGCCAACGTGGAGCTGATCTCGCAGTTGCGCGAGCAGACGGCCCGCGCGGAATATGCCCAACGCGAGGCCGAGGAAGCCAACCGCGCCAAATCGGTGTTCCTCGCCTCGGCCAGCCACGACCTGCGCCAGCCCCTGCATGCGCTCGGCTTGTTCGTGGTCACGCTGGGCCGCTCCGACCTCACCGACAAGCAACGCCAGTTGCTCACGCACATCGAGGCCGCCTCCGGTGCCGCGCGCGAAATGCTCAACACGCTGCTGGACTTCTCCAAGGTGGACGCGGGCGTCGTCACCGCCCGGCCGCGCGCCTTCCGCCTGCAGCCCTTGCTCTACAAGCTGGAGAACGAGTTTGCGCCGCAGGCCGACGACCGCGGCTTGTTCTACCGGACCCGGGATACCACCGCCACGGTGTTCGCCGACCCGACGCTGGTCGAGCTGATCCTGCGCAACCTGATCGCCAATGCCATCCGCTACACCACCCAGGGCGGCGTGCTGGTGGCCTGCCGCCGCCGAGGCGAGAGCGCGATGATCGAGGTCTGGGATACCGGCGTTGGCATCCCCATGACCCAGCATCGTGCGATCTTCAAGGAGTTCCACCAGCTGGGCAATCCGGAGCGGGACCAGCGCAAGGGCCTTGGCCTGGGCCTGGCCATCGTGGCAGGGTTGGCGCGCACCATTTCCACCCGGATCCTGCTGAACTCACGGCCCGGCCGCGGTTCGGTTTTCCGCTTCGCCCTGCCCATGACCGAGGATCGCGCCGAAACCCAGCCCGCGGGCTTGCATCACAAGCCCAGCCTGAAGGGGTTGCGCGTGCTGGTGATCGACGACGACCAGGAAATCCGCATCGCCATGGCAGCGCTGCTGGAGAGCTGGCAATCGGTGTGCCTGGCCGTGGAGTCCGAGGAGAACGCGCTGGCCGCGCTTGGCGCCTTCCGGCCTGACCTGCTGCTGGCCGACTACCGTCTGCGCGGCGAGCGCACTGGCCAGGAAGCCATGATGGCCATCCGCGAGCGGCTGGGTCGGGCCATTCCCACCGTCATCATCACCGGCGATACCGCCCCGGACCGCCTGCGCAGCGTCCATGCCGGGGGCGCCGCGCTGTTGCACAAGCCAGTTGTGGCGCATCAGTTGCATACAGCCATGACCGCGCTGCTGCGCGACGCCGGCTGGCGACAGGACATCCCCCGGGGCTCCGCGGACCGGACGCCACGCGCCGAAGGCTGACGGGCGCATCTGCCCCCGCGTTCATCCCCTCTTTGATTCATGCTTTTTTTGCATTAATCAATCCGTCCTATTAATTGGACTTGGAGCCAACGCCCACCCACACTGCATCGTGACAGCAGGCACGGGCGTCACCGGCTAGCCGTATCGCTTCCGCCAACGTGCCGCGAGGTTTACCGACCCCAAGCGAGGAGCAACCCATGAGCACGCAGCCCGGACTGCCAAGACACGACCTGCTGATCGACGGCAAGCGCCTGCCGCCCGGCACCGGGGAGTACTCCACCGACATCAATCCGGCCACGGAGCTCCCGATCGCCTTGGTCGCGCAAGGCAGCGCGGCCGATGTCGATCTGGCCGTGACTGCCGCCCGCGCCGCGCTCAAGGTCTGGGGCGGCCTGCGCGCGGCCGAGCGTGGCCGCATCCTGTACCGCTTTGCCGACCTGCTGGAAGCGAACCAGGAGGAACTGATCGCACTGGAAAGCCTGGATGCCGGCAAGCCGCTCGCTGCCGTGCGGCGCCAGGACATGCCGGCCGTGATAGACACCGTGCGCTACTACGCTGGCTGGGCCGACAAGATCAACGGCCAGGTGGTGCCGACCCGCCCCGGCGCGCTGACCTACACCGTGCGCGAGCCGGTGGGCGTGGTCGCCGCCATCGTGCCGTGGAATTTCCCCCTGATGATCGGCATGTGGAAGATCGCGCCCGCGCTGGCCTGCGGCTGCACCCTCATCGTCAAACCCGCCGAGATCACGCCGCTGACCGCGCTGCGCGTGGGTGAGCTGGCGCTGGAGGCCGGCCTGCCGCCCGGCGTGCTCAATATCGTCACCGGCAAGGGCAGCGTGGTGGGCAATGCGCTGGTTGCGCATCCCGGCATCGACAAGGTGACCTTCACCGGCTCGCCTGGCGTTGGGCGCGGCATCATGCAGGGCGCCGCCGCCAACTTCAAGCGCGTCACGCTGGAGCTCGGCGGCAAGTCCGCCAACCTGATCTTTGCCGACGCCAACGTGGATGCCGCGGTGCGCGCCGCCGCCTCCGGCATCTTCTTCAATGCAGGACAAGTCTGCTCGGCCGGCTCGCGCATCCTGGCGCAGCGCGCGGTCTACGACGAGGTGGTGGAAAAGCTGGCGGCGCGCGCCGCCTCGATCCGCGTGGGAGACCCCGCCGCGCCCGACACCACCATGGGGCCGCTGGTGTCGTCCGCGCAGATGAAGACCGTGCTGGACTACGTGGAGATCGGCAAGCGCGAAGGCGCCATCGCCGTGACCGGTGGCGAGCGCGTGGGCGGCAAGGGCTACTACGTGCAGCCCACCGTGTTCGCCAACGTGGAGCACGAGATGCGGGTCTCGCAGGAGGAAATCTTCGGCCCGGTCGCCAGCGTGATCCGCTTCGACGACGAAGCCGATGCCCTGCGCATCGCCAACGGCACCGCGTTCAGCCTGGCGGCGGGGGTGTGGAGCGCCGACATCGGCCGCGTGCACCAGGTGGCCGCCGAGCTCAAGGCCGGCACCGTATGGATCAACACCTATGGCCATACCGACGTGCGCCTGCCCTGGGGCGGCGCCGGCGACTCGGGGCTGGGCCGGGAGCATGGGGAAGCCGCCATCGACAACTTCACCGAGCCCAAGGCAATCTGGCTGTCGCTGCGGCAATAGCGGGGAACCTGCGGCGGCGGGTGTGGAGCTGGCGTCGCCAGGACAGGGTTAAGATTGCGGGCAAGCGATAACAACCCGTCCCTCAACGCGCCGATCCGCGCCGATCCGCGCCATGCCCGCTCAGCGGCACGCGTCCTTCGCGCGCGCTGCCCTACGCGCTACAGGCACAAGCCCTGGTCGATGCCGGCCATGGGGCAGTGCGCCTGAGCTTTACCAACAGCGGCCACGCAGGGGCAGTGTTCCACGTCTACGACCGGCTGCACCTGGACCGTGTGCCGCGCCGCTATACCGTCGAAGCCGGCAAGCGCCTCGCCGGCAGTTGGGACACGCGTGCCGATGCGGGGCGCTATGACCTGTGGGTGCTCGGGCCCAACGGCTGGCACCGGCATTTCATCGGGTCGGCAGGCGGCGCTCGCACGGGCCTGGCCCCCGAGATCGAGATCGGCTACGACATCCCCGCGCGAAGCCTGCGCATTGGCTTGCGCAATGACGCGGACCAGCCCTGCACGTTTGTGCTTGCCGCCAATGCTTACGTGGATGGCGCGGCCGGCAAAGTCACCGTGCCGGCCCGCACCAGGCACGCGCTGGCGTGGCCGGTGGATTTATCAGGCGGCTGGTACGACTTCACCGTCACGGTAGCGGCCCTGCCTGGCTACGCGCGGCGCTGCGCCGGTCGCATGGAAACGGGCGTGCCATCGGTCAGCGATCCCGCCATGGGCGGCCGCGCCATCGGGGATCAATGGCGGCCAGCGGGATCCTCCAGCCGGCCTGCGTGAAGGACTTGCCCCGCGTTGCCATACTTGCGCGGGGACTACACCTTCGGGATGCGCAGGGTCTTGCTGATCATCAGCGATCCGGAGAGCACGAACAGCAGCGCGAGTGGGTGCAGGTCCGCCGGCCCGATCGACCACACGCCACCGTAGAGCGCCCCGCCCACGCGGCCTTGCCAGGCGCAGAATGCCAGCACGCCGGTCAGCAGCACGCTGGTTGGAATCGGCGTGCCCTCGAAATATGCCACCTTGTCGCTGCCCTCTGACAAGGTCTCGGCGGTGACGTTGAAGCGTGCCAGCCGGCTCACGCCGCAGCAGACGAAGTAGATCAGCGCCGCCATGTCCCAGCCACCGCGCATGCCCGCGGCGAACGCCAGCGTGGCCGGGCCAACCCCGAAGGAAATGATGTCAGCGAGCGAATCCAGCTCGCGGCCCAGCGCCGAATGCTGGTGGCGCCAGCGGGCGATGCGCCCGTCGAGCACATCGAAGACAAAGGCCGCCGGCGCCAGCGCTGCCGCCGCCATGAAATGCGCTGGCGAGCCCGAGGCGATGTAGAGCATGGCGAAGAACACCGATGCCATGCCGCAGGCTGCGTTGCCCAACGTGAACAGATCGGCAAGGTGCAACTCGCGGATCATCGAGAAATGCTTGGGACGTTCTGGTGTGGATGCCATGGCGGCGGGCTCCTGAATCCTTTGGTGCGTAAGACTGTCGGTAAGACTGTCGAAATGACTGTCGGAACACAAGGTTCGCCCGCAAGAAGCGAACCAGGCATTGACATCCTCCCCTCCCTCAGCCTTCGGCTGCCGCGCTTTGCGCGGAAAGGGAGGGGATTCCTGCGGCGCTCAGGGGCAGCATGGAGCTGCTCACCAAGTCGCTTCGGCGGGTTCCTGCTGCTGGCGGCATTGCTGCACCGCTCACTTGACCCAAAGGGGAATCCCCTTGTGGGACACAGGCGAACGGGGCGTGTCCCGCCCTTAAAACGTTGATCGCGCCGACCAGGTCGGCATGTTCCTCGAAGCCGCATTCCACACACGCGAAGCGCGCTTGTGTCCGACGGTTGTTCGCCGAAACGTACCCGCAGCACGGACACGTTCGGCTTGTGTTCTGCGGCGGCACTGCGACGAGATACCCACCATTCCACGCCAGCTTGTAATCCAGCTGGCGACGGAACTCGTACCACCCCTGATCGAGGATGGCTTTGTTTAGGCCGGACTTGGCCCGAACACACTTGCCCGGCTCCTCACTAGTACCCGCCGCTGACTTCGACATATTGCTAACCCGCAGGTCCTCGATGCATACCATCGCGTGGTTATTGCTGATCGTGGTCGTGGCCTTGTGCAGGTAGTCGCGGCGGGTGTTGCCGATGCGGGCGTGAATGCGCTGGACTCGGGCTTTGGCTTTCCTCCAGTTTCTGCTGAACTTTGTCTTGCGGCTCATTGCCCGCTGCGCCTTACGCAAGGCTGCTTCGTGCCGACGGAAGCTGTTGAGTGGCGCGTAGAACGTGCCATTGCTCAGCGTGGCAAAGCGGGCGATACCCATATCGACACCGACTGCGGTTGTGCCGGCTGGAACCGGCGCATCGACCTCACGCGCTGTCTGAATCGAGACGAACCACTTGCCGCTGGACTCGCTGACCGTTGCATTTCTCACAGAGCCCCGCACGTCTCGGCTGGCGCGGTAGCGCAGCCAGCCAAGCTTAGGCAAGAAAATCCTCCCATTGGCCTCATCGAGCTTGATCTGTTTCGGGTCGGGGTAGCGGAAACTGTCGCGCAGCCCCTTCTTCTTGAAGCGGGGATAGTCCGCACGCTTGGCAAAGAAGTTCTGGTATGCGCGCTCAAGGTCCTTCAGTGCATGCTGTAATGGATGTACCGGTGCATCCTTGAGCCAAGGTGTGTCCGCCCCATTGCGCCATGCTGTGAGCTCCTTAGCCATTGCCACGTAGCCGATGAACTTGCCACCGGCCTCGTGGTTCTGCTTCTGCAACGCCAGCGCCTTGTTGAAGACGAACCGGCACGAGCCGGCGAAACGGCGCATCTTGCGCTGTTGCTCGCCGTTTGGCATCAGTTCGAATTTAAAGGCTTGGAGACGTTGCATAAAATCATGTTATCAGCAACTTTCACGTGTGCAAGGACGGCTACGCCGTCTGCGCTATCCTTCCTCCCCCTGAAGGGAGAGGTTTGCCGCGCACCGGATCAATCTGGCTAGAAGCGCAATCCCGCTGCGCGTAGCGCGCCTGCGGTCTGCGCGGCGCTGACGTGATGCACAGCCTGCCAGCCCAGCGCCGTTGCCGCAGCCACATTGGCCGTGTTGTCATCGATGAACAGCAACTCTCCTGGCGCGATGCCCGGCAGGCTGGCCTCGATGCGCGCCTGCATGAGCCGGTAGATGGCCGGTTCGGGCTTGGCGACGCCAACCTCGCCGGACACCAGGATATCGCGGAACCATGACAGGAAATGGCCGATACGCACGGCATGCGGATAGGTCTCGCTGGACCAGTTGGTCAGGCCGAACAGCGGCACCTGCGCGGCATGCAGGCGCTGCAACAGCGCCACGCCCTCGGCCAGCGGGCCACGCAGCATCTGGGGCCAGCGGCCATAGAACGCGCGGATCAGGCCGGCTTGCGCGGGATGCTCGGCCACCAGCGACTCGGTGGCCTCGCGCAGCGGCCTGCCGGCATCCTGGCGGATATTCCACGCCGGCGAGCACACTTCCGACAAGAACCGGGCGCGCTCCTGTGGATCCGGAATCAATTCGCGATACAGGTATTCCGGGTTCCAGTCGAACAGCACGCCACCAAAATCGAACACTACGGCACGGACAGTCACGGTATTTCGTCAGCTGCGTTGGGGACAAGGCTGCATTCTCGCAGAGTCTGCGCCGGGGCCAGTATGAGAATGGTCTCAGTCCACAGGCCGGCCCTGGGTTCTACGCTTGGCATCACCAGTCCACCCGGACCCATCACTGCGCCGCGACCTTGGAGACCCATCCATGCGCCTGTTTTCGCCAAAGCCGTTCCTGCACGGCTTCTTGCCACGCTGCCTGCCACCCTGCCTGGCCTTGCTCTGCCTTGCCTTGCCCGCCCATGCCGACGTGGGCTATCGCGACCAGGCACGTTCCCTGCTGGCCCCGCCCACCGCGCAGTGCGGCGCGCCGGCCACGCTGATCGCCAATCTGCGCGACGAAAGCGAGGGCACGCCGTCCATCGGGCGAAGGGTCGCGCTGGAGGCGGTGGTCACGGCCGACTACTCGGGCAGCGGCGGCTTCAGCGGCTTCTTCGTGCAGCAGGCCGACGCCCAGCGCCAGCGCCGTCCCGGTGTGTCGGAGGGCATGTTTGTCCATGCGCCGCGCGCGGGTGCGCGGGCGGGCGATCTGGTGCGCGTGCTCGGCACGGTGGAGGAACGCGCGGGCCAGATGCGGCTAAGGCTGTCCGGCCGGGCCACGGTGTGCGCGGTGGGCCAGGCGGTCACCCCGGAAACCGTCACGCTGCCCGCGCCGCACACGGGCTCGCTGGCGGCCTATGAGGGCATGCTGGTGCGGCTGCCGCAGACCCTCACCGTCAGCGAGACCTTCGAGCTCGGCCGCTATGGCAGCGTGGAGCTCAGCCTCGGCCGCCTGCCCCTGCCCACCAACGTGGCCTTGCCTGGGGAAGCCGCCGCCGCGCAGGCTGCCGCCAATGCGCTCAATCGCCTGGTGCTTGACGACGGCTCCAGCCTGCAAAATCCGCCGCGCGTCATCCATCCCGCACCGGGCCTGAGCGCGTCGAACACACTGCGCAGTGGGGACTCCGTCGCCAATGTGCAGGGCGTGCTGGAATGGCGCTCAAACGGCTGGCGCATCCAGCCGCTCCCCGATGCGCCGCTACCAGCGTTCCAGCCCACCAATCCGCGCGCCGGCGCCCCGGCACGTGCCGCCCGCACCGATCTGCGCGTGGCGGCGTTCAACGTCGAGAACTACTTCAACGGCGACGGCCGCGGCGCGGGCTTCGATGACCCCGGCAACCGCGGCGCAAAGACGCCTGCCGAGTTTGCCCGCCAGGAGGCCAAGATCGTGAGCGCGTTGCAGGGCCTCGACGCCGACGTGGTCGGCCTGATGGAGATCGAGAACAATGGCCATGGCGAGCTGAGCGCCATCCAGCGGCTGGTGGGCAAGCTCGGTCCGGACTGGCGCTTCATTCATCCTGGCCGCGAGAAGTTGGGCAGCGATGTCATCAAGGTCGCCCTGATCTACAACGCCCGCACGGTGGAGTCCGTCGGCATGGCGGCCACCCTGGCGCTGGGCGCGAGAACCCGCCAGCCGCTGGCCGCCACCTTCCGCCTGCCCGGCCATCCCGCCAGGCTGACGGTGGTGGTGAACCACTTCAAGTCCAAGCGTTGCCACGACGCTCGCGGCGTCAATGCGGACCAGCACGATGGCCAGAGCTGCTGGAATCCCACGCGCGTGGCGGCGGCCAGCCGCCTGGCCGACTGGCTGGCCACCTCCCCCACCGGCGTGCCGGACGATGGCAAGCTGGTGATCGGCGACCTCAACAGCTACGCACGGGAAGACCCGATCCGCCTGCTGGCCGAGCGCGGCTATGCGGACATGATCGCGCGCTTCACCGAGGCCGGCGGCCACGCCTACAGCTATGTCTTCAGGGGCGAGGCCGGCTACATCGACCACGCGCTCGCCGATGCGGGGGCGGCGAGCCGCATCCTCGCGGCGCGCCATTGGCATATCAACGCCGACGAGCCAATCTCCCTGGCCTATGCGCTGGCCCACAAGAGCGAGGCGCAGCAGCAGTCCTTCTATGCGCCGGATGCCTATCGCTCTTCCGACCACGACCCACTGGTGGTCGATCTTGCCATGCGCGGCGATGCCGTGGCTGCGGGCGACACAACCGTGACAGAGGGTAGCGTGGGAAACATCAGCGCGGACACTGGCACCAGCGAAAAAACGGAAACCGGGGCCGGCGCCACGGATCCCTGGCTGCTGTGGACCGTGACAGGCGCCGCGGCGTTGGCCGCGTGGCACTGGTTTGCGCGCCGCGTCCTGCCACGCTGGCGGGCGTGATCCCCTCATTTCTCCAGGGGTGACGACGAAGCGGGCAAATGTATGCCAGCCATTCATGCCTGTGTCACCTGCGCTCAATAGTATCCCGGACTTCGCAAAACCCAATCTATCGAGCCGCCCCACATGCGCCTGTCCGTCCTTGGTACCGCCCTGCTCGCTATCGCCCTGCCCGCCCATGCCGACCTGATCATCAGCGAGGTCGTGGAAGGGACCTCCAACAACAAGGCGGTCGAATTGCATAACCCGGATGCTACGGCGATCGACCTGTCGCAATACAAGCTCCAGCAATACAACAACGGCGCCACGGCGCCAACCAGCACCTTCACGCTCAGCGGCACGCTGGCCCCCGGCGCGGTCTACGTGCTGGCGCATACCAGCATGGCGGCCACGCTCGGCAGCCGCCTGAACCAGGTCACCGCGTTTACCTTCAACGGCGACGACGCGCTGGTATTGACGCGCGCGGGCACCGTGATCGACCGCTTCGGCCAGGTCGGCGTGCAGCCTGCCGGCGGCGACTGGGGCACCGGCACTTCCGTCACCAAGGACAACACCTTGCGCCGCAAGGCCGGCCTGGTCACCGGCGACACCGACAGCACCGGGGCCTTCGATCCGGCGCTGCAGTGGGACGGCTTCGGCACCGACGCCTTCGCCGACCTCGGCTACTACAACAACGCGCCGGCGCCTTTGCCGCCGGTCACCGCGCAGTGCGGTGCCGCGGCCACGCTGATCGCCGATATCCAGGGTGCCGGCGCCACCTCGCCGCTGGCCGGGCAGACCGTCGATGTGGAGGCGGTGGTGACGGCCGACTATCCCGGCACGGATGGCTTCGGCGGCTTCTTTGTCCAGCAGGCGGATACCCAGCGCCAGAACCGCCCAGGCGTGTCCGAGGGACTGTTCGTGTACGCCCCCTTGACCAGCGCCCGTGCCGGCGACCTGGTCCACCTGGTTGGCAAGGTCGAGGAGAAATTCGGCCAGACGCAGCTGGCGCTCGCCAGCGACGTGGCCGTCTGCGGCAACGGCCGGACCGTCACGCCGGCGGTGGTCACGCTGCCCGCGAAGACCGCGCAATCGCTGGCTGCCTTCGAGGGCATGCTGGTGCGCCTGCCGCAGACCCTCACCGTCAGCGAGACCTATGAACTGGGCCGCTACGGCAGCGTGCTGCTGAGCAACGGCCGCCTGCCGCTGCCCACTAATGTGGCGCTGCCCAAGGCCGGCGCGGCGGCGCAGGCTGCTGCCAACGCACTGAATCGCCTGGTGCTGGACGACGGCTCCAACAAGCAGAACCCGGCGGTCGTGCCCTTCCCGGCGCCGGGCCTGAGCGCGGCCAACACGCTGCGCGGCGGGTACACCGTGAGCAATGTGCAGGGCGTGCTGGAGATGCGCTTTGGCAGCTGGCGCCTGCAGACGGTGCCTGGCGCGCAAGCCCCGGCCTTCCAGGTCACGTCAAACCCACGCACCGGCGCGCCCGCACGCGCGGCCCAGTCCGATATCCGGGTGGCTTCGTTCAACGTGCTGAACTACTTCAACGGCGACGGCCGTGGCGCGGGCTTCGACGACCCGAACAATCGCGGCGCCAAGACGCTGGCGGAGTTCGAACGCCAGGAAGCCAAGATCGTGGCCGCGCTGAAAGCGCTCAATGCCGATGTCGTTGGCCTGATGGAAATCGAGAACGACGGCTACGGTGAATTCAGCGCCATCCAGCGGCTGGTTGGCAAGCTCGGTGCGGACTGGCGCTTTGTCGACCCGGGCGTGGACAAGCTCGGCGGCGATGCCATCAAGGTCGCCCTGATCTACAACAGCCGCACCGTGGAGCCCGTGGGCGTGCCTGCCACGCTGGCCATCGACGACAAGAACCGCCAGCCGCTGGCCCGCACCTTCCGCCTGCCCGGCCAGGCCCGCAAGCTCACGGTGGTGGTCAACCACCTCAAGTCCAAGGGCTGCACCGGGTCCACGGGCGCCGACGCCGACCAGGGCGATGGCCAGAGCTGCTGGAACCCCACCCGCCTCGCCGCCGCCGGCAAGATCGCCGACTGGCTTGCCACCTCGCCGACCGGCGTGGCGGATGACGGCAAGCTGCTGATCGGGGACCTCAACAGCTACGCCAAGGAAGACCCGATCCGCCTCTTTGCCGACAAGGGCTACGCCGACATGGTGGCGCGCTTCGTCGGGGCCGGCGCCTATAGCTATGTCTTTGGCGGCGAGGCTGGCTACATCGACCACGCACTCGCCAATGATGCAGCGGCGAGCCGCATCCGCGCGGTCAGCGAGTGGCATATCAATGCGGACGAACCCGTCGCCCTGGAATACTCGGTGGCCTTCAAGAGCGCGGATCAGCAACAGTCGTTCTACGCACCGGATGCCTACCGCTCCTCGGACCACGACCCGGTGCTGGTGGATGTGGCACTGCGCGACGACAGCCTTGCACCGGAGGGTGACCAAGTGAGTTCGGGCACCGGCAATGCCGGTGGCACCACCGCCAGCCAGGGCGGCGATACGGGAGGCGGCGCAGCGGATGCGTGGATGCTGCTGGTGCTGGCCGGCGCCATGGCGGCAGCGGCATGGCGCCGCTTTGCACACGGCTTTGCGCGCCGTTTTGCACGCCACTGAAATGCACCCTGACAGGCGGCGCAGCGCTGGCGGGTGGCTGCTGCTTGCGCTGGCGCAGGCCGCGCTCCAGGCTGCGGGGCCTGCACTGATGCAGGCCATGCGCTTTGACCGCGAGGCCATGCTTGCGGGTGAAGCATGGCGCCTGCTGAGCTGCCATTTCGTGCATCTCGGCTGGGCGCATTGCCTGCTCAACGTGGCTGGGCTGCTGATGCTGGCGGCGATCCTGCCGGCGCGCATGCGTGCCTGGCAGGTGGTGCCGCCATTGGCTGCCATGACAGGATTGCTGCTGCTGGCCGGCGAGCCGGAACTGCAACGCTATGTGGGATTCTCCGGCATCAACTACGGACTTGCCATGATCGCCTTGCTGCCACGGGCCCGGCACGATGGCCTCGCGGCGATGCTGCTGCTGGCGCTGGCCGGCCGCGCGAGCTGGCAGCTCCTGGCGGTGCCCGCCGTGGACGCGGGCGCGTGGCTGGGCGGCCCCGTCGTGGCCAGCGCCCACCTTTACGGCCTGGCCGGCGGGACACTGCTGGCCTGGCCAGGCCGGGGGGCGGCAGCGCTGGCTAGGCGGCGGCCGGATTGCGCCTGATGCTGTTGGCCAGGTAGGCCACGATCAGTGCATTGGCGATGGCCAGCCCGATGTGGATCGCGCTTGGATGCACCACTGCCTCGTACACTTCCACCGGAATGTAGACCGCGCCCGACCATACGCCGAGCCATTTCGCCCACACGCGCTGGCGCCACAGGCCGTAGGCCTCCGTGAGGCGCATGGCCGCGTACATCGTGGCCGATCCGCCGATGGCCCACAGCCGCGCGTCGCTCGGATGGGACATCAGCGACAGGAAGATGGTCGGGTAGCGGCTCCCCGGGTTCAGGTGCAGGCGGCCGACTATGGCTTCGGCCAACGCCTGCGCGTCCCGGTGCAGCAGCGCAACCAGGCCCAACCCGGCCAGGATCACCAGCAAACCCTTGGCGGCCTCGAACAGGGCGATGCTTTTCAGGCCAGCGCCTGAGCCTTGCTTTGCCATCTTGCTTGTCCTCGTCAGCGATAAGGTGAGGATCGTACCCCGGCGCGGCGGGGGCCGGCAAACCGGGCGCGCCACGCTGGTAACATCCCCCTGCCGGCGCCATCCGAGGCCCGCCCGAGGTTGTCACATGAATCCCGAACACCTGCCACTCCTGCTCACCCGCACCATGCCCTATGGCAAGTACAAGGGCCGCGTCATCGCCAGCCTGCCGGGCACCTACCTGAACTGGTTCGCGCGCGAAGGCTTTCCGCCCGGCGAGATCGGCCAGTTGCTGGCGCTGATGCACGAGCTGGACCACAACGGCCTGACCAGCCTGCTGGATCCGCTGCGCGGGCGCTATCGGCCCGGGGCTTAGCGCGTCATGGCGGCAAGGGCCTCAGCCAGCAAAAATCCGGTGAATCGACCGCCCTTTGGCATCCACCGCCACCGTGGCAGGCATGTCCTCCACCTCGAACTCATAGATGGCCTCCATCCCCAGCTCCGCAAAGGCCAGCACGCGCGCCTTGCGGATCGCCCGGGAAATCAGGTAGGCTGCGCCGCCCACCGCGATCAGGTACGCCGCGCCGTGGCGGCGGATGGCCTCGATGGCCTCGGGGCCGCGCTCGGCCTTGCCGATCATCACCAGCAAGCCCGTCTGATCCAGCAACTGCGGCACGAACTTGTCCATGCGCGTGGCCGTGGTCGGCCCTGCCGGCCCTACCGCCTCGTCGCCCACCGCATCGACCGGCCCCACGTAGTAGATCGCGCGATTGCGCAGCGGCACCGGCAGCGGCTCGCCCGCATCCAGCATGGCAACCAGCCGCTTGTGCGCGGCATCGCGCGCCGTCAGCAGGCGGCCGCGCAGCCGCAGCGTCTCGCCAACCTGCCATTGCGCCACCTCGGCGGCGTCGAGGCAATCCAGGTCGACCACGCGGCCAGGCTTGGCGGTCAACGCGGCGGGAATGCCGTCCCAGGTATCGGCCGGCGGCGGCTCCAGCCGCGCGGGGCCTGAGCCATCCAGTTCCACCGTGACAAAGCGCGTGGCCGCGCAATTGGGAATCAGCGCCACCGGCAGCGTCGCCGCGTGGCACGGCAGCGCGGCTACCTTGACGTCCAGCACGGTGGCCAGGCCGCCCAGCCCCTGCGCGCCGATGCCAAGCGCGTTGATGCGCTCGAACAATTCCAGCCGCAGGCGTTCGGTGTCGTTCGCGGGCCCCCTGTCGCGCAGCGCATGGATATCGATCGGGCTGAACAAGGCGCGCTTGGCCGCCAGCATGGCCTGCTCCGGCGTGCCGCCCACCCCAACGCCCAGCACGCCGGGCGGGCACCAGCCGGCGCCCATCTGCGGGATGGCGGCGAGGATCCAGTCAACCAGCGAATCGCTCGGGTTGAGCGTGGCGAACTTCGCCTTGACGTCGCCGCCGCCGCCCTTGGCCACTACGGTCATCTTGATGGTGTTGCCTGGCACCAGTTCCAGCTGCAGGAAGCCCGGCGTGTTGTCGCCGGTGTTGCGCCGCTCGCCCAGGGCCGAGCCAACCATGGTGGCGCGCAGCGGATTGGCGCTGTGCGTGTAGCCCCGGCGCACGGCGGCATCCACCATCTGCTGCACGGACAGCAAGGCAGCGCCATCGCGCGCGGCAAAGCGCACGTCCATGCCCACGGTCATGAAGACCTGCGCCACGCCGGTGTCCTGGCAGATCGGCCGATGCGCCTCGGCGCTCATGCGGCTGTTGACCAGCAACTGCTCGATGGCGTCGCGCGCCGCGCCCGCCGGCTCGGCGGCAAAGGCGCGCTTGAGCGCCTGCACGAAATCGACGGGATGGTAGTAGCTGACGTACTGCAGCGCGTCGGCAATGGTGTCGACGACGTCTTCCTGGAAGATCACGGTCATGGCGAGGTGGGCGCAGCAAGGTGCAGCGGCTGGGCCAATTAAATATGTTTATACATAATGATACACCCCGCCACCCGAAAGCAAACCCGTTGGCTAACCGCCCTCAGCCCATCTTCAGGCTGGCGAAGGCTCAGCCCTGACGCTGCAACACGGTCGAATACGTGAACCGATCCGCCGGATGCAAGCTCACCACCACTTCGAACAAGCGGTCGGACTGGTCAAAATACCGCCGCACGAATTCCAGCGCATGGGCGTCGGGCGCAGTGCCCAGCACTTCAGCGAGCGCGGCGGGCACGCCCACCGCTCGCACAGTCTGCCGCACTTCCTTGACCAGGCGCCCGGTGGTCTTGCCAACCATGTCGCTGATCAGGCCGGGATCCGTCTTGAGCAGCTTGCGGATCTTGTTGCCGTCGGCGGCCATCACGTAGATATCGGACCACGACAACGGATGGGCTGGCGCCCCGGGATTGGTGCGGGAGGTTTCGATGTGCAGCCAGCGCGAGCCCGGCGGGCAGCCCAGCCGGGTGGCCAGCTCGATGTCCAGCACGATCTCGCGCGCGCCGTGGATCACGCGCTGCGTGGCGGCGCCGTATTGGACCAGTTCTTCGATGGTGGAGAGCTTGGGGGTGTATTCGCTGCTGCGCGGCGCGGCGGCTTCCACGCGGGTGCCGGCGCGCTTTTTACGCGAGACCAGGCCAAGCTCCTGGATGCGCATCAGCGCCACCCGCACGGTGCCGCGGCTGACGCCATGCTTCTCGGCCAGTTCCAGTTCGCCCGGCAGGCTTGACCCGACCGGATAGACCCCGCTCGTGATGTCGTGAATAAGCGCCTTGGTCAACTCGGCGTGGCGTGGCTCCATGGGTTCCCTGAATGATCGATCGATGTGCCTGAGGCGTAGCAGATGCTAGCGCCTGGCGGCCCGCAAGCCAAGCGCAAAGGGTAAACGAGATGCGGAACCCGCTTGACGGTGGACGGCCACATTTCTAGAATATGTTTAAACATATTTATAAAATGTACATATTCACAGTACCGATCATCTCAAAACAACCGATACCACCGTGATCACCACGGCGGACATCAAGCTCGAATAAGAGCGGCTGAGATGCCCGGCCGCACGGTGGATCAACCCCGGCGCGGCTTGGCCACCGGCTCGATCGCGAGCCCGACTTGCAGTTGACCACCGGGCTGGCGTTGATGAAGCCGCAGCCGTCGCAGGAAATCCCAGCCGGGTTGGCGATGACCAGTTGCGCGCGGCTACCGGCGATCTCGACATAGCCGTTGAGTCGGCTGGGGTTGCTGGAATTGACTTCGTTGAGAATGACCTTGGCCGCTCCCTTGCCCAGCCATGGGTTGCCCTGCACCCAGCCGCCCAGTTGCGTTGGCGTGTTCTGGCGGGCATTGTTGAGAATCGCCCCTTGCTGGTCCACGTCGAATTGCTGGTAGGTATTGCGCGAAACACCTGCTGCGCTCGGCGTCTGGATGTTGACCAGTGGTACGCCGTTTGGTGCCTGCAGCACGGTCGGGCGCTGGTTGCCCGGCGCACCGGGATCGGCCACCACCTGCGCAAGCGCCGTGCCGCCCAGGGCGACTTGCCCCATGATGACCCACACGGCGAAATGCAATGGGCGCACCGTGACGACACAGCGTCTGCTGGCCGCTGTGCCTCGGACACCCCCGCCGCCATGGCGTCGAGCGATCTCGGCAACCACCTGAAGCATGCCAAGGGCACGGTTGAAGACGATGCGGTAGAGGTTCTTGTTCATGCGGCCATTCCCTTTTACGCAGATACGAATGCGGACGCGCGCGCCCTGACGAGATCAGTAAGACCAGCCCACGTTCAAGCCGGCGGTGACGGCGTCGGTCTTGAACCCTCGGGGCTTGTGGAGCGGCGTTCCGAGGAACATGTCCCAGTAGCCGCCATACAGGCCGCCGCGCAGGCCAATCGCTGTACCGGCCAGAGCGTGGCCGGGTTGCCAGCGGGTGGAGGGGCCGTCAACGCGCCCGACATCCGCGGCGACGTAAACCTCCTGCCCGGCCCCCAGCGCCAGGCCCAGGTCATTGCGCCATAGCCATCCCCGCTCGCCCATGAGCGTGAGTTCGCCGTCGAAGCCGCGCACGGTATAACGTCCGCCAAGGGCGAAACGGTCCTGCGGCACGAGTGGTGTGCGATTCCACTGCGCCCGCCAGTTGGCGGTGTAGCGCAGGGATTGGTTGGCGAGCTGGAACGGCATGGCAAGCTGGGCGTCGGCGGTGATGAGCTTCATGCGCGAGGTGCCTTCGCCGAAGTCTTCTTCCGGCGCCGCCATCGACCTGAAGGCGCCGGTACCACGCCGGTAGGCGACAGCGGCATCCAGCGTGGAGGCGCCGAGATATTCGCGATGCGTCAGCCCCAACTCCCAGCCGCCGGTGCGGCGGCGCTGCACTTCGATCTCGGTGTCGTCGATGTAGTTATTGGAATGACGCAGCCAACCGATCGGGCGCCGGCATGGCCGGCATCGGTATTCGCACATCCGGCGTGGATTCCTGCTGCTCGCGCAAGATGCGTTCGCGCTCCTGCTGGCGCAGCAATTCCTGCGCCGCGCTTCCGGGTGTCTGCCCCTGCGAGGCAAGTGGAAACGCCAGCAGGCCGCAGGCCAAGCCGCATGAGCGCGTTAACGCTGACCAGAACTTCCGTTGCTCCATGTTTGTTCTTCCCTGTACTGGCCCGGGTCACTTGCTGACGACATCCAGTACCGCCTATGGCAGGCCAGAGAAGTTGCACTTGTCCGCTCACGCAACTGAGAGTGACTTGCAACCAAACCTAGAGTGTTCACGCTGCGAACTGCGGCGTGTGTAGGAAACTTCTTGAAGTTGGGGAGACTTTTCCCAACCTGATGTGATCTTTAGCCTCGCGCCTGCGCATCCGGGGTGCCTGGCAGTGGGGGGCTAGGACGGCTACTCCGCCAGGCGCAGTGAGCGCAAGGCCGGGCGTTCGCGCCGGGTTTTGGTAGTACGATATCGCCCTTGCACGCATTGCCGTGTTGTCGGGAGAGAGTTTTGCCATCAGTGGATCGCCGTAGCGCCGGCACATCGCGCGCCCGGGCCAGGGCCGAAGAACCATCGCAGAATGAGCTGGCCTACACCGGCCTGCGGGAGCGGCTGACCACGCTGGTCTACCGCCCCGGCGAGCATCTCAACATCTCCACCCTGGTCGACGATCTCGACCTTGGCCGCACGCCCATCAACCAGGCGCTGCACCGGCTGGCCAACGAAGGGCTGGTCCAGATCCTGCCGCGCAAGGGCGTGGTGGTCTCGCCGCTGTCCATCGATGATGCGCTGCACCTGATCGATGTCCGACTGGCCAACGAAACGCTGTGCGCCAGGCTGGCTGCCGAGCGCATCACCGCCGCCGGCCTGCAGACGCTCGAGAGCCTGCTGAGCCAGGTGGAAGACGCCGTGGCGCAGCGCAACCTGCCAGAGGTGACGAACCTGGACCGCCTGTTCCACGAGGAAATCGCGCAGCTGTCGGGCAACCCGATCCTGATTGAAATCCTCAAGGTGCTGCACGCGCGCTCGCAGCGCTTCTGGGCCATTTCGCTGTCGTCCGAAGGGCACCTGGCCGAGGTCGGCGCCGAGCACCGTGCCATCCTGAAGGCGCTGCGCGACGGCGACGCCGCGGCAGCGGCCAGCGCGGTCACGGCCCATGTGCTTTCCTTTCGCCAGGCGCTGCTGCAGGGCCGCCGCGAAACGGTCTTCGCAACGGCGATCGAGGGCTAGCCGGTCAGCTTTCGAGCGGCTTCTTGGCGGTTTCCCGTGCCACCAGCAAGGCCACCAGCGTCAGCGCCACGGCGGCGCTGACATACAGCGAGATCGCCAGCGTCGAGCCGTAGGACTTGTACAGGCTGGCGATGATCAGCGGCGCAAATCCGCCTCCCACGATGCCCGCCAGCGTATAGGCCAGCGATGACCCGGCGTAGCGCACCCGCGTGGGGAACTGCTCGGTCACGAAAGCCGCCTGCGGGCCGTACATCATGGCGTGGATGATCAGCCCGACCACCACCGCCGCGCAGATCTGCAGCGGCTGCGCGCTGTCCATCAGGCGGAAGAACACAAAGGCCCACACCACCGCCAGCAAGGCCCCTGCGATGTACACGGGACGGCGGCCGAGCTTGTCCGACAGGCTGCCGAACAGGGGCACCGCGATGGCGTTGCATGCCGCGCCGATCATGGTCGCGGTCAGCGCCAGCGGGCGGGACAGGTGCAGCACGTTGGTCACGTAGGTCAGCGTGAACACCACCACCAGCGCATAGAGCACGTCCGAGCCGATGCGCACGCCGCCGGCCACCAGCAGGCGCCGCCAGTGATCCACGAACACTTCCTTGATCGGCGTCTTGGCCGTGCTCTTGCGCGCCTCCATCTCCTTGAACAGCGGGGTTTCCTCAACGCCCTTGCGCAGCCACAGGCCGAACAGCACCAGCAACACGCTCGACAGGAACGGAATGCGCCAGCCCCACGCCTGGAAATCTTCCGGGCTCAGCCACAGCGATACCACGGCGATAAAGCCGGTGCCCAGCAGCGTGCCGCACGATGGCCCGACCTGCGTGAACGACGCATTGCGCCCGCGCTGGTGCTGCTCGCCATGTTCCATCGACAGCAATACCGCGCCTGCCCATTCGCCGCCAATCGCCGCGCCTTGCAGGAAGCGCAGCGCCACCAGCAGGATCGGGCTCCAGATGCCCCACGACATGTAGGTGGGCAGCAAGCCCATCAGCCCCGTGGCCACACCCATCAGGATCAGCGTGGCGACCAGCACGAAGCGCCTGCCGAGCTTGTCGCCCAGATGCCCGAACAGCACGCCGCCGAGCGGGCGCGACACATAGCCCACCGCATAAGTGGAGAACGCCAGGATGGTGCCGGTGAGCGGATCGAACGAGGGGAAGAAGACCGCGTTGAACACCAGCGCGGCCATCAGGTTGTAGACGGTGAAGTCGTACCACTCCAGCGTGGTGCCGATGGTGCTGGCCGCCGCCAGGCGGCCCATCCTGGGCTTGGCGGCGTGGGTGGCTGCATCGAGCGTGCCTGCAGGGCTATGCGGGGCGGAAATCGTGTTTGCGCTGGTCATCACGCCACCTCCCCGGAGAAGAGCTTCCATTTCAATGCGTAGCGTGCGGCCTGCTGCGTCGAGGCCCCCAGGCGCGCTGCCGCTTCCTGCAGTGCCTGCTCGCTCGCGGCTTCGGCGCTGCTCTCGATCACCAGGATGGGCAGCAGCTGCCGGTCCGTCAGGCTCTCCTTGGGCAACGGCTGGCTTAGCTCGGCGTCCGGCATCAGCAGGTAGGACTGGACAAAGCCGGGCAGCGCGGACAGTTGGCCGCCCACCTCGCCCGCCAGGTCCACCAGCGCCAGCGCATCCTCCGGCTGCGCCAGGGGCAACACGGCAATCCAGCTGCCGCTGCCCTGCCCGACCGTGGCGGTGACTTCGCTCACGCGGCGCATCGGCTGGCGCATGCGGTCCAGGTTGGCCACTGACCACGGCGTCTGCCGGCGAAAGGCTGCCTTGTAGGCTGCGGACGTAAACGCGCCGAGAGACTCGGTGCGATACAGGCCGAGATACTTCGGGCCGCCCTGCACGGCTTCATAGCGCGCCGCGGAGATAAAGCCTTCGATACGGGCGCGCTCCTCCACGTGCTCGCGGTCGTACCATTGATTGAAATCGGCCTCATCGGCCGCGTCCACATTCGACGCGACAAACAGCATGCCCTGCGGGGACATTCCCGTCGGGCCATCGATCGCCAAACTCTCGCTCGCAAACATCTCGCTCATCAAACTCTCCGGTTGCCACGCCAATACAAAGCGGTGAGTTGATGATCGGCGCGATCGCCGCGCGCGACAAACGGGTTTTTCTTCGCGTTTCCGATCAGTTTTTCTGTTCGATCCCGCTGCGTTCGCGCACCAGCTTGGCGCGCGGCCGTGCCTCACTGCGGCGCAAACGGTGCAGGCAGCGAGCGCACAAAGCGATCCGATTCGCGGCAGGCCAGATCCGCCACGAGGCGAATCGCCTCCGACGCCGCATGGTCGAGATGGCTCACCACCAGCCGTTGATGCGGCAGCGGCACATCGCAACAGATCACGCGTAGCTCCCCGCGCTCCACTTCTTCGCGCACCGGCGCCAGCGGCATCAGCGCATTGCCAAAGCCCGCTTTCACCAGCCGCACGATGGCCGCGATGGAGCTCACGCAGTGCACCTTGCCAACGGGCAGCCCGGCCTTGCGGTACAGCTCCTTGAGCGCCAGGTGCGGCTGCGATCCGGGACTCATGGTGATGGTCGGGTGCTGCAGCAGCGTGGCCAGCTTCCCTTCGTCAGGCGGCGCCGCGCCGGGGGGCCCCACCCACCCGATCGTCATGGGCAGGCACGGCGTGCTGGTGATGCCCTCGCCCACGGCAGGGTCCGTCTGCAAGGCGATATCGATGCCACCGGCGCGCAAGGTCTTGTGCAGGCCCTCGGTGGTCTCGGAGGTGATTTGCACTTCGATGCCCGGATAGGACGATTGCAGGTGCCGCAGGAAATCGACCAGCCAGGTATGCACCACGCTCTCGATGGCGCCGATGCGCACCAGCCCCAGCAACTCGTGGCCGGAGCGCCCCAGCACCATGATCTCCCGCTGCAACTCCAGCAGGCGCTCGCCATAGCCAAGCAGGCGCAGGCCCACCGGCGTCAGCCGCAGGTCCCGCGCCTCGCGCTCGAACACGCGCGCACCGATCTCCTGCTCCAGCGAGGCAATGCGATTGGACATGGCGGCCTGGGTGATGTGCAGCTTCTCGGCCGCCGCGCGAAAGCTGCCTAGCCTCGCCACCCACATGAAGGCTTCGACAAAGCGCGTGTTCATGGCGTCGGCCCTGCGCATGCACCACACCCACAGTCATCACGGCACCAGCGCCGCGCCCCGCCGCAGTGCACCCGGCTCGTCAAATCGGTTCCTGGCCGGGGCTGGCCAGCCTCGCTTCATGCATTTTGTGCGCCTTGTGAAATTTCACCGTATTAACAGCGAGATTTTATGCAATATCCGCGCCAGTGCTGTAGTGGGATTCCCTAGCTTGCTTTCATCCCGTTCGGCTACAAGAAGCCCCCCCTCTGACGGAGGGTGGCGCTTGCTGAAGCGGAGCACGCATAAGCCAGTGCCAGGCAATGGCCGCATTCTCTCGCCAGCGCGGGCTTTATCCGTCACCCTCAAGCGACACAATGGATACAATATTGCGTCCGCGTGGCCCGCAACAGCAATGGCCGCGCAACAAGCAAGCGCTGGAAACGTACAGAACAAACAACAATAAAAGGTCGAGTCTTGTCTTCGGAACACTTTCCCAGGATCAAGGCGTTGTGGCGCAATCGGGAAACCCTCTCGCAGGGCGAGTGGGAAGAGTGCTATCAACGCGTGATGGCTGTGCTGGCAAATTACCGCCCGCGCGAGGCCGCGTCGCTGGGCGACGCCTTGCACGATCTGCATCATCAGTTCTTTGTAGAACGCGTGATGCCCGGCGAGGGCCGCGGCGGCCACGGTGCCCCCGCCGCCCCCGAGCATGGGGACGAGCTGCGCCTGACCTTCCGCCGCTTCCTCCTCGACCTGCAGCGCCACAGCCGCGAGGGCGTCATGGCGCCCGCTGCAATCGGCACCAGCACCCTCCTGCCTCCCCTGAACATCGTCGCGGCACGGCTCGACGCCGGCAACACCGCCAAGATCGCGGACGAAGGCCCGTTGCCCGCGCTCCAGGCAAACGGCGCGAGCGCCGCCGGCGGCGTCGACTGGACAACGCGGCCAATCCCTGACGCGCTCGCGGCGGCCTTCGCGCGCGCCAGCCAGGCCAGCCCCCAGCGCGCACTCGCACTGGCGCCCGGGCAATACCACGCACTGCGCCACGCGCCCGGCTTTGGCGCCGTGCTGCTAGACCGGTGGAGCCCCGCCGGCCAGTGCTGGCAGGGCTGGCTTGTCACGCCCGACTCCGCCTATGCCGGCTCTACCGACATGGTGCTGGAGGACCGCGACGGCCCGCTCGATCCGCGCATCGGCATGGTGTGCTGTGCTATCCGGGTACAGGCGCGCGCCGACCAGCTCGGCACCTGCCTCGGCGTGCTTGCGGGCGAACGCCTGGGCGCCGTGCGCTGGCTTGGCAAGCAAGATCGCGGCGCCGGCAACCTGGCACGCCCCGGCGCCGTCGCCCGCACCGACGTGCCGGGCGGCTATGCGCTGACCGGCTCGCCACTGGCCGGGCCGTCCGATCCACGCCATGCCTACCGCGATCTGCTGGCACGCGGCATTGCCAGCTTTGGCCTGGAGCCGGCGCCATCCGTGCTGCGCAGCGGGGAGCAGAACAGCACGCAGCGTGTGGTGGCAAGCAAGCCGGGCAGCGGTAGCAAGAGCAGCAGCAATAGCAGCAGCACGGACAAGGTAAAGCAAAAGGAAAGGCCCATCCCGCAGCCACCTTCCCCTGCCGGAACAAGCAACGGCGGTCGCTGGGTCAAGCCCTTTGCCATCGTTGCCGGCATGCTGGCGCTACTGCAATTTGGCCTGCTGGCAGGACGCTACGACCGCGACAATGCCGCAATGGCGGCGCCGAGCCGCAGCGCGCCACCCCAAGGCGGCAGCAGCAGCAGCAGCAGCGATCTGCATGCGCGGTTTCGCCCGGAAGCCACCGAGGCGGAGATCCGGACCTCGCTACTGCGCGAAGGGCTGCAAATCGTCGGCGGCCCGGACGCTACAGGCGGCTTCACCCTGCATGGCGGCGATGCGCAGCATACGCTCCCGGCGCCCGGCCCCGGCAACCCGCTGGCTCGGGTCGGCCCCTGAGCGCGTTTAATTGGCGACGGCGCTTGCGGGCAAGTCCAGCCGCCCGGCCAGATCGGTCAGCGCCGCTGCGCAAGAGACATCCACCTTCAGCGCCAGCAGCGCATCGGCACGGGTCCTGCCGAGGTTGATGGCCGCCACCGGCTTGCCCAGCTTCTGCGCCGCCAGGCAGAAACGGTAGCCTGAGAACACCGTCAGCGATGAGCCGATCACCAGCAAGGCATCGGACTCGTCCAGCGCCCGCAGGGACGCATCCACGCGCTCGCGCGGCACCGACTCGCCGAAGAACACCACATCGGGTTTCAGCACCCCGCCGCAGTGCCCGCACGCGGGGATGTGCACGGCCTCGAAGCTGGCCAGCTCCAGGTGCGCATCGCCATCGGAGGCGGGCAGCGCGCGCAGTTCGGCAAGCTCCGGGTTGTCCGCTTCGAGCTGGGCTTGCAGCGAGGCGCGCGGGCGGCGCGTGCCGCATTGCAGGCAGATCACGCTGCCGACATGGCCATGCAGCTCTATGACGCCGGTGCTGCCGGCGCGCTGGTGCAGCCCGTCCACGTTCTGGGTGACAAGCTGGCGCACATAGCCCCCCGCTTGCAGCTGCGCCAGCGCGAAGTGCGCGGCGTTAGGCTGCGCATTGGCAAGCACCGGCCAGCCCAGCATGCTGCGCGCCCAATAGCGCTGGCGCACCGCATGCGAACGAAAGAAATCCTGTGCCTGCACGGGCGGCGTGCGCTGCCAGTTGCCCTGCGCGTCACGATAGCCGGGAATGCCGGAATCGGTGCTGATACCGGCCCCGGTCAACACCAGCAAGCGCGGATGGTCCCGCACGAACGCGTGTAGATCGGCCAGCATGATCCGGTCGGTGACGGTCAAGGGGGGGCTCCTTGTCTTGTGCGTGAGGTGCGCGTGGTGCGTGTGGTGCGTGCCAGCCGGATCAGAAGCTGGGACCGCCCGCGCCTGCGCCGAGATCGGCCGTCTGGCCGGCGAGCGCCAGCCATGCCTTGAGCTCGGCGCGATACCGCTCCATCGCCTCGGCATGCAGGTCGAAGATGCAGGGCTCGCAGCCATTGCCGCAGCAATCGTTGATATCCGGCGTGGGCGGCGCTACAGGCCTGGGTGGCAATGCCTGCGCTGCCGGCTCCGGCGTAGCCGCCGATCCTGGGGCGCGTCCTGTGGTGGACGCCGGGTTTTCTACTGACACCATCGACTCCGATTGAAATGCAACTTCAGTATACGGCCGGCGCACGCGCATCGCTGCCGCGGGCCAGCCATGCCTCGAACGCCTCGCTGCCCGGCTCGCCCGCCACCGCCGCATAGACCACAAGCCGCAGGTGGCGCTCCTCGTCGACCGTGAGCGTGGCGTGCTCGCAGCGCACCGTGCCCACGGCGTCCAGCCACATGGCGCGGATGCCGGTGCAGACTCCCTGCACATCGTGCTGGCGCCACCATTGCCTGAAATCCGGTGCCGCGCGCTCCAGCTCGTCCACCAGTTCCAGCAAGGTCGGATCGTCCGGCGCGCGCGCCAGGTCGCGGCGAAAGCTCGCCAGCATCTGTGGCGCCTGCGCCTCCCAGCCGGCAAAGCGCTCGCGCATGGCCGGGTCCAGGAAAATCATGCGCAGCATATTGCGATGGCCCTGCGCACAAGCGCCAAAGCCGAACACGCGCTCGGCCGCCGCGTTCCACGCCAGCACATCCCAGCGCAGGTTGAGCACGTAGGCAGGCCGCAGCGGCAGGTCGTCCATCAACCTGCGCACCAGCGGTGGCACCGTGCACCAGGTGCGCCCGCTTTCGGCGGGCGGGCGCTGGTGCGCCAGCAGGAACAGGTGGCGCCGCTCGGCGGCGTCCAGCCGCAGCACGCGCGCCAGGTTCTCCAGGAACCCCGCCGAGACGCCGATCTCGCGCCCCTGCTCCAGCCAGGTGTACCAGGTCAGCCCCACGCCGGCCAGCGCCGCCACCTCCTCGCGCCGCAGGCCCGGGGTACGGCGCCGGCCCGCGCTGGGCAGGCCCGCCTCCGCGGGCGAGATGCGCTCGCGCCGCTGGCGCAGGAAGTCCGCCAGCGCGGCGCGGCTGCGGTCGAGGGTGCGTGGCGGCATGGAGTTAGCCTGTTGCCTGTTGTAATAGCATAAGTACTTAAATTGTAATACTTTAATGGGCGGCTGAGAATGCGGGCCTGAGCGTTCAACAGGACCCACCATGCCCTCTCCAACCGGCTTGCCCGTGCTTTTTGTGCTGTTGCTAGGCGGCTTTGTCACCGTCTTCGATCTGTTCGTGGTCAATGTGGCGATTCCCGCCATCCAGGCCGACCTGGGCGCCAGCTTCAGCGAGGTCGGCGCCGTGGTGGCGGCCTACGAACTGGCCTACGGCGTGCTGCTGATCATCGGCAGCCGCCTGGGCGACCTCCATGGCCGGCGGCGGCTGTTCGTGCTCGGCATGGCCGGCTTTACGCTGACCTCGGCGCTGTGCGGCGTGGCCCCCACCCCCGCGCTGCTGATCGCGGCGCGCGTGCTGCAGGGCGCCGCCGCCGCGCTGCTGTTCCCCCAGATCTACGCCGTGATCCGCGTCAGCTTTGACGATGCCGCGCGCCGCCGCGCCTTCGGCCTGCTCGGCATGACGCTCGGCCTGGCCGCCATCGCCGGCCAGGTGCTCGGCGGCCTGCTGGTGCAGAGCGACCTGTTCGGGCTCGGGTGGCGCCTGATCTTCCTGATCAACGTGCCGGTAGGCGCAGCCGCCATGCTGGCCGCGCGGCGCATCCCCGAATCGCGGGCCGTGGCGGCGCCCGGCTTGCCCGCAAGCGGGCTGGACTGGCCCGGCGTGCTGCTGGCCAGCGCCGGACTGACGCTGTTGCTGGTACCGTTGCTGGAAGGCCCGGCGCGCGGCTGGCCGGGCTGGGCCTTCGCCTCGCTGGCGCTGGCCGCTGCCGTGCTGGCCGGCTTTGTGCGCGTGGAACGGCACCGGCCCGCGCCGCTGGTGGACCTGGCGCTGTTTGCCCAGCGCCGGTTTGCGCTGGGCACGCTGGTGGTACTGCTGGTGTACTCCACGGCCAGCGCGTTCTTCCTGTGCTTTGCCCTGCTGCTGCAGGCCGGGCTCGGTGTCGGCCCGCTGCTGGCCGGCAGCGTGTTTGCGCCGGCCAGCGTGGGATTCGTTGCCGCGTCGATGTGGGCGCCCCGGCTGGTGGCGCGCTTCGGGAACGCCGTCCTCGCCGTCGCGGCCTTGCTTTACGCCGCGGCACACGCCGCGCTGACGCTGCAGGTGGTGACGGCAGGCGCCACGCTGGTACCGTGGCACCTGGTGCCCGCGCTGATCCTGTTCGGCCTGGCCCAGGGCATGCTGATGACGCCGCTGCTCAATCTCGTGCTCGGCCTTGCACGTGAGGCGCAGGCCGGCATGGCGTCCGGGCTGGTGTCGACCATGCAGCAAGTGGGGGGCGCGTTCGGCATCGCCATCGCGGGCATGTTCTTCCAGCGGGCGCTGCAAGCCGAAGGCGGCATCGCCAGCGCGCAACGCTATGCCCACGCGTTTGCCGGCGCGATGGGCTACAACCTGGCGGCGGCGTTGCTCTGCGCGCTGCTATTGCTCGCTCTGGCCCGGCCGGTGGCGAGCCCGGCCGGCGCGGTCCAGGCGGCGCACTGATCAGCCGCCCGTGCCCGGCGGCGAGGGCTTGCGGGCCTCCAGCACCGCCCGCAGCCGCGTCACGGCCTCGGTCGACTCGGCCTCAATCCGCTTGCGCAGCACCAACCAATTGGTCAGCGCAAACAACAGGTTCGGCGCGGCGTAGGTGAATTCGCGCCGGAAGTGCGTGCCCTGCGGCGTCTGGGCGAGCGTGTAGCGGACCGCGCCCGCCGCGCGCCCATCGATGCTGCCCTGGATCATCCAGGCCGATGACGGGGTGCGCTCCACCGCGGTCCACACCACCTGGCCGCGCCGCCCGGCTACCGAGAAGGTCTCGGTCACCTGCTCGCCGGGCAGAAGCGAATGACCGGCCGCTGCGCCGGTTACAGCGAGCGAGGATGGATGCCAGTTGGGCCAGTTGGCGGGCGTGGAAACGTAGTCGAACACCACGGCATCGGGTTGCGCGATCGTCACCTCGTTGACGATATGCGTGACTGCGCGCCACGACCGCGGCAACGGGAGCAACAGCACGGCCGCCGCGCCCGCCAAAACCAGGAGCGCGACGAACAGGGTCCGCCGTTTGTCGGTCCGCCTTCTGTGGATTCGCCGCCTGCTCATGATGGGGGCCTGGACGATCAATGCGCCGGTGGCCTGCGGTGAGGCCGGCGGCCCTTTCCGGCTGGGGTGGCCGCGATGCTTTTAGTTTAGTCAGCTTTGTTCGCCGCGACGGCGCGGTAAACGACAAGACGCGGCAACCGCGCGAGGGCGGCTACCGCGTCTTGAAAGCCTCAGGTTCAGTGGTTAGCGGCCAGCGGGCCAGTGCCCGCCTGCGCCACGCTGGGTGCGGCATCCGGCAACGGCCCCCAGCCACCGCCCAGCCGGCGCACCAGCGCCACCGTGGCGGAGGCACGCAGCCCGGCCACCTGGTTGGCCTCGCGCTGCGACTGCAGCACCGTGCGATCCGCGTCGATCACCGTCAGGTAATCCACCGCGCCCGCCTCGTAACGGCTGCGCGAGATCTTGGCCGCGCGGCGGGCGCCGCCCAGTGCGCCGTCCAATGCCCCAGCCTGCTGGCTCAGCCAGCGCACGTCGGCCAGGCTGTCTTCCACTTCGCGCATGGCCGTCAGCACGCTCTGGCGGTAGCTCGCCACCGCTTCCTCGTGCTGCGCGCGCGCCGCCGCCAGGTTGGCCTTGTTGCGGCCCCCGTCGATGATCGGCGCGGCGATCGTGCTGCCGATCAGCGGCCCCAGCATCCACGCGCGGGAGGACCACTTGAACAGGTTCGACAGGTCGTTCGACTCAAAGCCGAACAAGCCGGTCAGCGTGATGCGCGGATAGAACGCGGCCTTCGCCACGCCGATGCGCGCATTGGCAGCCGCCATCTGGCGCTCGGCCTGGGCGATGTCGGGACGGCGCTCCAGCAAGTCGGAGGGCAGCCCTGCGGGCACGGCGATCAGCGCGGCGTCCAGCGGGCGCGCGGCCAGCGTGAAGGCGGCCGGCGGCGCGCCCGTCAGCACCGCCAGCGCGTGCTCCTGGTTGGCGCGGCGGCGTTCGATGTCGGCCAGGTCCGCGCGGGCCGTGCCGAGTTCGGCTTCGCCGCGGGCCGGATCGAGGTCCGTGGTTTCGCCTTCGTCGAACCGGCGCTTGAGCAGCTTGAGCGCGTCCTCACGCAAGGTAATGGTGGCGTTGAGCAGGTCGCGCTCGCTGTCCAGCGTGCGCAGCGCGAAGTAGGCTTGCGCCACGTCCGCCTGCAGCGCCAGCAGCACCGAGCGATACAAGTCTTCCGCCGCGTCGCCTTCGGCGCGCGCCGCCTTGACGTTGTCCGCCACGCGGCCGAACAGGTCCAGCTCGTAGCTAGCAAAGGCGCGTGCCTTGAGCACCGTCTGCGGCGCCACCTTGGTGCCGTCGGGCAGCCCCTGCGAGGCGGCCGACGATTGCGTGCGGGTCGGGTCCAGGCCCACGCTGAGCTGTGGGTACTGGTCGGCCTCGGCCACCCCGGTGAAGGCGCGGGCCTGCTTGAGGCGGGCCGCGGCGATCGCCAGGTCCTGGTTGGACTCGGTGGCGGTCGCGATCAGGCGGTCGAGGTCGGCGTCGCCGAAGATCTTCCACCATTCGCCGCGCTGCGCGCCTTCGGCCGGCGTGGCCACCTTCCATTGCGTGCCTTCGGCTTGCGCGGCCATCGCTTCCTTGTAAGCCGGCGTGGCGGCGGTGGCGCTTTCCGGCACCTTGTAGGTCGGCGCCAGCGAGCAGCCCGCCAGGATCAGGGCCACGGCCAGCGTGGCCAGGCGCGGCAGCGCCGCAGGCAATAGCGATGTCATCTTGGATGTCAATGTTGCGTTCATGTCGGTCACCCTTACTCAGCGGAAGCGATGGCCTTGTGGATCGCCGACGGCGCGTCCGACACCTTGCGGCGCTCGCCACGGGTTGCCAGCATGCGCAGCGCCACGTAGAACACCGGCGTCAGGAACAGCCCGAAGAAGGTCACGCCCAGCATGCCGGCGAACACCGCCACGCCCATCGCATGGCGCATCTCGGCACCGGCGCCGGTGGACACCACCAGCGGCACCACACCCATGATGAACGCGAACGACGTCATCAGGATCGGGCGCAGGCGCAGGCGGCTGGCCTCGATCGCGGCGGCCACGATGGAGCGGCCTTCATGCTCCAGCTCCCGCGCAAACTCCACGATCAGGATCGCGTTCTTCGCCGACAGCCCCACCAGCACGATGAAACCGATCTGCGTGAAGATGTTGTTGTCCCCCTTGGTCAGCCACACGCCGGTCATGGCGGCCAGCAAGCTCAGGGGCACGATCAGGATCACGGCCAGCGGCAAGGTCAGGCTTTCGTACTGCGCGGCCAGCACCAGGAACACCAGCAGCACGCACAGCGGGAAGATCCACACCCCTGCGTTGCCGGCCAGGATGTCCTGGTAGGTCAGGTCGGTCCATTCGAACTTGATGCCCTTGGGCAGCGTCTCGGCCGCAATGCGCTCGGCCGCGGCTTGCGCCTGGCCCGAGGAGAAGCCCGGCGCCGGGCCGCCATTCATGTCGGCCGCGGTGAAGCCGTTGTAGCGGATCACGCTGTCCGGGCCAAAGCCCTGGTTGACGGTGAGCAGCGACGACAGCGGCACCATGTCGCCGGCGCTGTTGCGCGTCTTCAGTTGCAGGATGTCCTCGGCGTGGGCGCGGAACTGCGCATCCGCCTGGACCTTGACCTGGTAGGTCCGGCCAAACTTGTTGAAGTCATTGACATAGGCCGAGCCGAGGTAGGTCTGCAGCGTGTCGAACACGTCCGTCACCGGCACGCCCAGCTGCTTGGCCTTCACACGGTCCAGCTTCACGTCCAGCTGCGGCACGTTGACCTGGTAGTTGGTAAAGATACCAGCCAGCTCGGGCGTGGCGCGCGCCTTGGTGGTGAAGGCGTTGGTGGCGTCGAACAATGCGTCGTAACCCAGCGCGGCGCGGTCCTCGATCATCATCTTGAAGCCGCCGATGGTGCCCAGGCCCTGGACCGGCGGCGGCGGGAACACGGCGATGAAGGCGTCCTGGATCGCCGCGTACTTGCCGTTGAGCTGCGCCGCGATGGCGTTGCCCGACAGCTCCTTGGTCTTGCGTTCTTCAAACGGCTTGAGCGAGACAAAGACGATGCCGGCGCTCGGGCTGTTGGTGAAGCCGTTGATCGACAGGCCCGGGAAGGCAATCGCCGATTCCACGCCCGGCTGCTTGAGCGCGATGTCGGACATCTGGCGGATCACGTCTTCGGTGCGGTCCAGCGTGGCGCCGTCAGGCAGCTTGGCAAAGCTCACCAGGTACTGCTTGTCCTGCGCCGGCACGAAGCCCTTGGGCACCAGCTGGAACACGCCCCAGGTCAGCGCCAGCATCACGGCGTAGACGCCGAACACCGCTGTCTTGCGCGAGATCACGCCCTTGACACCCTTGCCGTAACGCTCGGCGCTGGCGCCAAAGAAACGGTTGAAGCGCCCAAAGAAGCCACCCAGCACGCGATCCATGCCGCGCGAGAGCCAGTCCTTCGGCGCATCGTGGCCGCGCAGCAGCAGCGCGGACAAGGCCGGCGACAGCGTCAGCGAATTGAAGGCCGAGATGATGGTCGAGATGGCGATGGTCAGCGCGAACTGCTTGTAGAACTGACCGGTCAGGCCCGTCATGAACGCGAGCGGCACAAACACGGCGATCAGCGTCAGCGCGATGGCGATGATGGGGCCGCTGACTTCACGCATGGCCTTGTAGGTCGCCTCCTTTGGAGACAGTCCCTCGGCGATATTGCGCTCGACGTTCTCCACCACCACGATCGCATCGTCCACCACGATCCCGATGGCCAGCACCAGCCCGAAGAGTGACAACGCATTGATGGAAAAGCCAAAGGCATGCATCAGCCCGAAGGTACCCACGATCGACACCGGCACCGCCAGCAGCGGAATCACCGAGGCGCGCCACGTCTGCAGGAACAGGATCACCACCAGCACCACCAGCAAGATGGCTTCGAACAGCGTGTGGGTCACGGCCTCGATGCTATGGCGCACGAACTGCGTCGGGTCATAGACGATGCTGTAGTCCACGCCATCGGGGAAGTTCTGCTTGAGCTCCTCCATGGTCTTGCGCACGTCGTCCGAGATCTGGATGGCGTTGGAGCCCGGGGCCTGGAAGATCGGAATCGCCACCGCGGACTTGTTGTCCAGCAGCGAGCGCAGCGCATACTCCGACGCGCCCAGCTCGATGCGGGACACGTCCTTGAGGTAGGTCACGCCGCCATCGGGCGAGGTGGCCACGATGATGTCGCCGAAGGCTTCCACGGTTTCCAGGCGGCCCTGCGCGTTCACGGAGAGCTGCAGGTCAGCGCCCGGCAGCGCGGGCGAGGCGCCGATCACGCCGGCGGCCACCTGCACGTTCTGCTCGCGGATGGCCTTGACCACGTCGGCGGCCACCAGCTTGCGCTCGGCCATCTTCTCGGGGTTCAGCCACACGCGCATGGAATAGTCACCCGAGCCGAACAGCTGCACCTGGCCCACGCCCTGGATCCGCGCCAGGCGATCCTTGACGTTGATCACCGCATAGTTGCGCAGGTAGGTCATGTCATAGCGGTCGTTCGGCGAGACCAGGTGGACCACCATGGTCAGGTCCGGCGAGCTCTTGACGGTGGTGATGCCCAGGCGGCGCACGTCTTCCGGCAGGCGCGGCTCCGCCTGCGCCACGCGGTTCTGCACGAGCTGCTGGGCCTTGTCCGGATCGGTGCCAAGCTTGAAGGTCACGGTCAGCGTCAGCAGGCCGTCGCTATTGGCTTGCGACGACATGTAGAGCATGTCCTCCACACCGTTGATCTGCTCCTCCAGCGGAGACGCCACGGTAGCGGCAATCACCTTGGGGTTGGCGCCGGGATACTGCGCGCGCACCACCACCGACGGCGGCACCACCTCGGGATACTCCGAGATGGGTAGCTTGAACATCGAGATGGCGCCGATCAGGAAGATCAGCACCGATAGCACGCCGGCAAAGATAGGCCGGTCGATAAAGAATTTCGAGAGATTCATCTCAGTCTCGGCGAAAGGGCTCCCCCTGGCGGCCTGGATGGCAGGCGCCATGTGGAGCGGGGAAGCTAAAAAATGGCTCGGCTGGGGGGAGAGGTGTTTTAGCGCCGGGGCATTGTGGATGCGCCCGCCCTACCCCCGGCCCCTCTCCCGCCATGCGGGAGAGGGGAGCGAACCCTCAGCGGATTCAGCGCACGCGGGTCACAACTCAGGTCACCGGTTTGCCATCGGCCGCCTTGTCCGTGGTCTTCTCGGTGGCCGCTTGCTTGCGGTCAGCCGATTCGCCACGCTGGTCCAGTTCGCGCTTGAACGCCATATCGACCGGCTTGGGCGCGACCGTGATACCGGGGCGCACACGCTGCAGCCCGTTGACCACGATCTTCTCGTCGGCCTTCAAACCCTGGCGGATCACGCGCAGCCCATCAAACGACGGCCCGAGCGTGACTTCGCGATAGGCCAGCTTGTTGGCGCCATCCAGCACCAGCACGAACTTCTTGCCCTGGTCAGTGCCGATGGCGCGGTCGTTGATCAGCACCACCGGATGCGGCGAGCCGCCGCCGAGCTTGACGCGCGCATACAGCCCCGGCAGCAAGCGGCCGTCCGGGTTGTCGAACACGGCACGCACGCGGATGGTGCCGCTCTTGGTGTCGAGCCGGTTGTCCACCGACTGGATACGACCCTCGCGCGGATAGTCATCTTCGTTGGCCAGGCCCAGGAACACCGGAAGCTTGGACTGGCCACCTTCGCCACCGGACGCGCCGGCCGCTTTGTCCCCCGTATAGCGCAGGTAGGTCTGCTCATCGAGCTCAAAGCTGGCGTACACCGGCGAGACCGACACCACCGTGGTCAGCACCGGCGTGCCGGCGCCGGCCGCCACCAGGTTGCCAACCGTGATCTCGGCACGCGATACGCGCCCGCTGACCGGCGCGGTGATCCGCGTATAAGTCAGGTTAAGGCGAGCCGCTTCCAGCGAGGCTTGCGCGGCGCGCACATTGGCGATGGCTTCACGCGAGCCGTTGTCGCGCTCATCGAACTCGCGGCGCGATACCGCGTTGTCCTGCACCAGCCGCTGCGCGCGGGCCAGCTCGGTCTGCGCGTGGCCGGCACGCACTTGCGCGGCGGCCAGCGCGGCTTCGGCGCGCGCCACCTCGGCGGCATAAGGACGCGGGTCGATGGTAAACAGCGGATCGCCCTTCTTGACCAGCGCGCCTTCACGGAAGTGCACGGCGTCGATGGTGCCGCCAACGCGGGCGCGGATCTCAACCCGGTCTACCGCTTCCAGGCGGCCGGAGAACTCATCCCATTCGGTGATGGTCTTGCCCAGTGCGGCTGCCACGTCCACGGCGGTAGGTGCTGCCGGGCCAGGCACGGCCTGCGCCTCACCGGCGTGCCAGGGCTTGAAGATCGAGGTGGCCAGGCCAGCCCCGAGCACAGCGACGATGGCCAGGGCAATCATGGTGCGTCGAGTTTGCTGATTCATTTTCTTGACTCCGTATTCCGTCTGCGGGTTTTCTTCAACTGGAAAGCAAAAAAAAGACGAACGCCCCCGCCGGAGCGCGCAAAGGGAGCGCGCCCGGACCGCCTGCTTCTCGCAGGCCGGCTTGGGCTTTAGTGGTAACCCGAAGATCAGCCGGGCGGGCTGGCTCCTGTCTGGCGTTCGGTCCTGGGTGAGGCGTCGTCGTCGCCGGCAAAATAGCCTTGCAGGTAACGCGCGCCTTCGTTTATCCACACCTGACATCGGTCGTGGGACACTTCCACGCCGGCGCCACAGGCACCGGCCATGATCTGGGCCTGCGCCGGGACACCGGCCGTCTGCAGGCGGCTGACGAAGGCCTCGCCTTCGGCACGCAATGCATCTTCCTCTGCCACCTGGACAAATGTGGGCGGCAGGCCGGCCAGCCGCGAGGCCAGCGCCGGCGCCGCGTAGGGATGCACGCTGGCGGCCGGGGTCGGCAGGTAATCGCGGTAGTAGCCCGCCAGGCGCTGGAGCATTTCCAGCGGCACGCTGCGCCCGTCCTGCCCGACCGCGCCCGAGGCGTGCTGCAGGCACGGGTCCGTCACCGGGCGGATCAGCCACTGCGCGCGCGGCTCGGGCAAACCGCGGTCGCGCAGCATCTGCGACAGCGCGATCGCCAGGTTGCCGCCCGCCTCTTCGCCCACCAGGGCAAAGCGCAGCTTGTCCACCTTCAGGCGGCGCGCATGGCGCAGCACCCACTCAGCGGTATGGAACACGTCCTCCGGCGCCGCCGGGAACGGAAAATCGGGCGCCAGCGAATACGCCGGGGTGACCACCACAGCAGGCACCGTGACCGCCAGCGAGCGCGCCAGGCGCTGGGATTTCTCCAGGCTGCCGTCGACAAAACCTCCCGCATGCAGGTAGATCAGCCAGGGCAGCAGCGGTGCGGCCTTGCCCTCCGGGTAGCCCGGCGGGTAGCTCAGGCGCACCGTGATCGTGCGCCCACAGCTTTCCACCGCGTGCTCGGTCACGCGCCCCTCTGCCAGTTCGGCGGCGGAGGCTGCGGCGGCGGCTTTCGATTGCGTAGGCGACATGTCGGTCACTTGCGGCGCGTTAACGACGCATCCATTGCACATTGCGATGCAGCGAATTATGGTGGTTGATAAAGGTGGGATAAAGCGAGGCTTTACCAATGCACTGTTTCTCCGGTGAAATAATCGGCCATGTGGCGCACGGGAGACCCTTCGCAGTGCAAGGTCATCCATTTTGTGCTCCACTCCCGCACTTCCGCAGCCGCGCAGTCTGTCCTGGGCCACGCCGGGCTGCACCCTACCCGGGTGCATGCCCCGCCGGCCAGACCTGCCTGTTTCCTTATCCCGGGGAGTGAACATGGATCGTCTCGTCTCAATGCAGGCCTTCACCCGCGTGGTGGATGTGGGCAGTTTTGCGCGCGCGGCCGAGGCGATGGACCTGCCCAAGGCCACGCTCACCCGCCTGATCCAGAACCTGGAAACCCACCTCGGCGTGAAGCTGCTGCACCGGACCACCCGGCGCATCAGCGTCACCACCGACGGCGCCGCCTACTACGAGCGCTGCGTGCGGATCCTGGCGGACGTCGAGGAAGCCGAGCAATCCCTCACCCACCAGAACAACACGCCGCGCGGCACGCTGTGCGTGGACACCACCGCCGGGCTGGCGCAGATGGTGCTGATCCCCAAGCTGCACGAATTCTTTGCCGCCTACCCCGAGCTCAAGATGGAGCTCACCATCAACGGCAAGCCCATCGACCTGCTCAAGGAAGGCGTGGACGTGGTGCTGCGCGTGGGCGACCCGGTGGACGACACCATGGTGGCGCGCCGCATCGGCCAGCTGCGCCTGGCGTTCTACGCCTCGCCGGTCTACCTCAAGCGCAACGGCACGCCCACCCAGCCCAGCGACCTGATGCAGCACCGCGCCGTGAACTACCTGTCCAACCGCACCGGCCGCGAAATACCGTGGCCGCTCGGCCAAGGCGAGCAGCGTACGGAAATGCTGCTGCCCTCGGCCATTTCCACCAACGATGCCGACGTCTACCTGGGTTGCGCGCTGGAGGGCCACGGCATCGCCCGCATTTCGCGCGCCATGGCGCTGCCCTATGTGGAAAGCGGCCGCCTGGTCGAAGTGCTGCCCGACTGGCCCACGGACTCGCTGCCGATTGCGGCGATGTACCCGCAGAACCGCCACTTGTCGGCCAAGGTGCGCGTGTTCGTCAACTGGGCCGCCGAGCTGTTCGCGCGCCATCCGCAGTTCGGTGAGACCCAGGCGGGACAGCCTCAACCATCCCGGCAACCCAAGCTGGCGGCCTGAGCGCAACACCGGCCTACTGCGCGTAGGCATTGGCTACGCCGCGCCGGGGGTGGTTGAGCCATCCGCCACGGCCAGCGCCTCCACCTCGAACAACATCCCGTCAAGCGCCAGCCGCGGCACCGGAATCAGGGTGCACGCCGGCTTGGGCGCATCGCCCCAGGCCCGCTCCACCGCCGCCGCCAACACGCGCAGGCGCGCCTCGTCGTGATCCACCACCAGCACCGTCAGCTTGGCCACATGGCGCAGTTGCGAGCCCGCGGCGGCCAGCGCCACGCCCAGGTTGTCGAACGCCTGGCGCACCTGCGCCTCGAAGCTGTCGGGCAGGCTGCCATCCGCGTGCTCCCCACCCTGCCCGGCCACGCAGACCAGGCCCGCGCGAGGCGCGACCATGGCTACATGGGAGTAACCGTTGGCGCTGGGATCATAGAGACCAAGCGGGTTGAGCATGGTGAGCTGACGCGATGCTTGTTGTGTGCGCGTGACTTGCATAGGACGATTTCCTTGAGAGATAACAATGAGACAGCAATGATCGGCCTGGCCGGATGCAAAGGCGGACTCGACATTGCAGCCCGCCTGCCCTAATATCCAAGACAGTTTTTGGATATTAGGGCGCACCCATGAATTATGCAAACGATAACTTGGATAACCCTACAGGGTCTCCGGGTGATCGCATCCTGTTCCTGCTGAAGACCAAGGGCGCGGCATCGACCACGCAGATCGCCCAGGCGCTGGGCGGCACGGCCGAGGCCGCACGCCAGCAGGTGCAGAAGCTGCTTGCCGCCGGGCTGATAGAGGGCCGCCAGCAAAGTGCCAGCGGCGCAGGCCGGCCACGCCAGGACTGGACCCTCACCGCCAGCGGGCATGGCCGCTTCCCCGATACCCACGCGCAACTCACCATCCAGTTGATCGGATCGGTGCGGCAGTTGTTCGGCGAGGAAGGGATGGACAAGCTGATCGGCCAGCGCGAGGCCGAAACCCGCGCGCAATATCTCGCGGCAGTCGCCGGCCAGGGCGATCTGCCGCAGCGGCTAGCCACGCTCGCCGCGCTGCGCAAGGCCGAAGGCTATATGGCGCGCCTTGAGCAAGACGGCGCGGACTGGCTGCTGATCGAAGACCATTGCCCGATCTGCGCCGCCGCGCAGACCTGCCAGGGGTTCTGCCGGGCAGAGCTGCGGATCTTCCAGGAAGTCATCGGCACGCAAGCGACAGTCACGCGCGAAGAACATCTGCTGAGCAACGCGCGCCGCTGCGTGTACCGGGTCAGCGTAACGGCATAGGCGGCATGGACGACCTAGCTGGTGTTAGCGCGGATTGGTCACCCCGGCCGCCGATGCTATCTTGCTCCTCAGCCACGGTCGTCGTGCCCGCCAGCCAATTCGAACCCCGGAGAGACAACCCATGCCTTGCCGCCAACCAAACGCACCGCAGGGATGGCTGCGCCGGGCCACACTCTGCCTCACGCTGATGCTCTGCACGCTGGCAACGCGGGCACAGACGGCACCGCAGGTGGTCGACATCCCGACCCGCCCGGGCGTGACGCAGCGCTTCCTGTATCTGGCGCCCGCGCAGCCCACGGCTGCGGTGATCCTCTACGCCGGCGGGCACGGTGGCCTGCAGATCTTCCCCAACGGCAGCTTTGGCTGGGGCGCCGGCAACTTCGTCGTGCGCGCACGCCAGGCCTTCGTCGACAACGGGCTCGCGGTAGCCGTCATCGACGCCCCGAGCGACCGGCTCACGCCGCCCTACCTCAATGGCTTTCGCCAGACCCCCGAACATGCCGAAGACGCCAAGGCCGTGATCGCCTGGCTGCGCAACCGCACCAACCTGCCAGTCTGGCTGGTAGGCACCAGCCGCGGCACCCAGTCCGTTGCCGCCATCGCCATCCGGTTGGCAACTGGCGGCGGCCCCGACGGTATCGTGCTGACCTCCACCATCCTGCGCGAAGAGCGCGGCCGGGCGGTGCCCGCCATGGATCTCGATAAGATCAAGGTACCCGTGCTCGTCGTCCATCACGAACAGGACGGCTGCAAGCAGTGCCCGTACAGCGAGGTGCAAGGACTGATGGACAAGCTCGCCAAGGCCCCCAAAGCAGGCTTGATCCACTTTGACGGTGGGAACAATGTGGGAGACCCGTGCGAGGCCATGGCGTATCACGGATTCAATGGCATCGAGCCGCAAGTGGTGCAGGCCGTGGCACGGTGGATGGCGGAAAAGTAAGGCTCCAGCAAGCCATCGTGACAAGGCCGTGACAAGCTCATGACAACGGAATGACACACCGTTGCAACCACCATGCGCACCTGGAAAAACGCCTTGCTGGTTACACCGGAGCGAGTGCTAGGATAAGCAAGTGGCCTCCCCGGTGGACCGCGCCGTCGCTGTCTTATTCCATTTCTAATTCAATAATGTAATAATAGGCACGTTCCTCGTGTAGAAGGATGTGCGATGGTTCGTAAAGCGAG
>NZ_JBIUHC010000070.1:0-52688 GCF_044627735.1 Cupriavidus sp. CuC1
ACAAGGTGTGCGAAAGTTAACACCAGTCTTCCTCGTTTACAAGCAAATTTCCCGCGCTTCACCCCAGAAATGTGGGGGATCCTGAGCCTTCAGGGGGAGGGAGGATAGCGCGGACGGCGTAGCCGTCCTTGCACGCGTGAAAGCTGCTGGTAACATGATTTTATGCAACGTCTCCAATCCTTTAAATTCGAACTCATGCCGACCGGCGAACAGGCGCGCAAGATGCGTCAGTTCGCCGGCGCGTGCCGGTTCGTCTATAACAAGGCGCTGGCGTTGCAGAAGGAAAACCACGCGGCGGGCGGAAAATTCATCGGCAAGTTTGCGATGAAGAAGTGCTTCACCGAGTGGCGCAACAGCGCGGAGACGCCGTGGCTTGCCGGTGCACCGCGCCATCCGGTAGACGAGGCGATTCTTGACCTTGATCGCGCGTTCCAAAACTTCTTTGCCAAGCGCGCGGACTTCCCCCAATTCAAGCGCAAGGGCAAGTCGGCGGATAGCTTCCGCTATCCCGATCCCAAGCAAATCAAGCTCGACCGCCAGAACGGCCGCATTTCGTTGCCGAAGCTGGGATGGTTTCGTTACCGCAACAGCCGCTTGGTGCTCGGCGAGGTCCGCAGTGCGACCATTTCGCTGCGCGCGGGAAAATGGTACGTATCCATCCTCACGAAGCGCGAGGTCGAGCAGCCGGTGCCGCACGGTCCGGCCGTCGGTATCGACGTCGGCGTCGCCCGCTTCGCGACGCTGAGCGATGGTACGTTCGTCGCACCGCTCGCCAGCTTCAAGAAGCACGAACATCGCCTAGCGAAATATCAGCGCCGCATGGCGCGCAAGGTCAAAGGTTCATCGAACTGGAAGAAGGCGAAGGCGCGCGTGCAGCGCATCCACGCGCGCATCGCAAACGCCCGTTCGGACTTCCTGCACAAGACATCGAACACGATCAGCAAAAACCACGCAATGATCGCCGTCGAGGACCTGCAGGTGCGCAACATGACGCGATCGGCCGCAGGCACCTCCGACGCGCCGGGGCGCAACGTCCGCGCGAAATCGGGGCTTAACAAGGCAATCCTGAGCCAGGGATGGGGCGAGTTCCGACGCCAACTCGAATACAAGACGGCATGGCGCGGCGGTTTCTTCGTCGCGGTCTCGGCGGTCAACACGAGCCGCACATGCCCGTGTTGCGGCCATATCGCGGCCGAGAATCGCAAGACACAGGCGCTATTTGCCTGTGTCGCCTGCGAATACGAGAACAATGCCGACCACGTCGGCGCGATCAACGTTTTAGAGCGCGGACAGCGCTTGTTTGCCTGTGGAGGGATGGCGCAGTCGGGCCGCCCGTAGAAACAGGAACCCGCCGAAGCAATCGAAGCCATCGCGGCCTAGATGCAGTAGGAATCCTCGTCGTTCACGGCGGGGAGGATGTCAACGGTGCTGCGTAGGTGTTGGCATCGCCAGGTGGCGCTTGGGCGATTGCTACGCCGGCTCGGGATGGAAAACGCGGATGCGCGGCGCGATCTTGTCCTTTAGCTCGCGCGTGGCCATCCGCATGTCGTATTCGCCCTGCAGGTTGGTCCAGTACCGCGGCTCCATCTCGAAGAGGAGCCCTAGGCGCAGTGCGGTATCGGCCGTGATTGGACGGGTGCCATGCACGATCTCGCTAATGCGGCTTGGCGGCACGTCGATATCGGCCGCAAGCCTTCGAGACGTGATGCCCAGCGGCTTCATAAACTCTTCCAGGAGAATCTCGCCCGGATGGATCTCCGGTAGCGATTTAGTCGCTGCTGTTCGCAAGATGTAGTTCGGCGCTATTGATCCACGGCCGCAGGCTGGCCAATCTCAGAGAAATTCGCGATACGCACGTCCCCATCGGGGAAATGCGCCACGATCTCGAGCTCGCCGCCCATCGCGCGAATGTGGCTGCGCAACGTCGAGATGTACATGTCGGTGCGCTGTTCCAGCTTCGCAATACTGGGCTGCTTAACGTTGAGCACGGACGCCAGCGCTTCTTGAGATAGGCCGCGCGCACGACGCAACTCTCCCAATGCCATCTCGGCAATTAAACGCTGGGCTTTGGCGTCCGATCGCGCCCGAGACTCTACGGTCATTTTTGACCGCAACTCAGAGAACTTCTTAGCCATCGCCCTTCTCCTGTCGCAATTCTTCCAAATGTGCGTCGTATAGCGCATCCGCCCGCGGAAGATTCTCCGCATACCATCGGTCGTTGCCAGTCTTGTCGCCGCCCAGCAGCAAGATTGCCGACCGGCGTGGATCGAAAGCGTAGAGAACACGATACGGTCGGCCTTCGTGTTGGATGCGCAGCTCGCGCATATGGCCATGCCTTGAACCTTGGATCCCGCTGGCCAGGCCCGAATTGTTCCAGCAACGCGAGGAATATTCCGTCAAGGGTATAGTGCTTGCTCCCGTCCGCCGCCGCTGATACAAAGCCTCGAGTATTTGGATCTATCGTCCTAGGTTTTGTATCCTCGCGCCGCCCGCAACTTCGGGGCGGCGCGCTAGACGGCCGAATACTCGCCCGACGGCTGGATCTCGAACGGCTGTCCATCGGCGGCCCCAGTCTCCAGTAGGGCCCGCGCTTCACACGCCACCCGCAAGTGGGGGTATTTCTCCGAGATAGCCTCGAGGATGCGAAGGCGCAACGCCTTCCGCGCTTCCCTGATGCCTATGTGCCAGTGATAGAGGTCGATCTCGTACTCGAACACCCGCATTCTCCGCACCAGCGCTTCTACAGCGGCCTCGGCGTCCGATAGCAAGTACGATCGCCCAATGAGCAGCTTTTCCATCTCGAGCTGAGGCACATCGATGGCGATCTGCTGCGACACCTCCATGATGAGAGCGCGCTTGCGCTCGAGTGTCGGAGCGACTTTAGCTGCTCGCTCACGGGCCGTTTCTTTTGCTTTGGCGAATGCAGCCGACGCCTCAACATGCAGAACGCGATAGCGCCAGTAGATGAGCGACGGTCGGCCTGCATCCGTGAGGCGGAAGGCATCATCGGCATCGCCAAGTAGTCTCTGGATGAGTGACTTGTTCCAACCGCGCTCTACCAGTTGGGCGACCGTAAAGTACCGATCAGGAGGAGGTGGTGGGGGAAATAGCGATGGCATCTGGATAGTTTAAGGCGAGACTGCACCGTCTCGGCATCGATAGCTGCGCAAAATGTTCCGCGGGGAGAATACGCCCATCGCTTAGGCCTTTGGGGGCGAGCCGAATTCCGGCAAAAAATTGGCCAACTATTTGCCGGAATCTGCATGCAGCATAGAGATAGTGTATGCCGGCGCGAATATGCCGAGCGCACCGAAACCTGGGCGAAATGGCGCACTAGTCTATCTGACACCGGCCAAATTTGAGCAATCTTTTCGCCGTTGTGAAAACTCGTCCCCAATAGAATCAGTGAGTTAGCATACCAAAATGTTGCCCACGTGGGCAACTTGCTCGAGGCCAGCGCAACCGCGTTCTGCTTGCCTACTGCGGGCGATTCCGGCGAATAATTGGCCAACTATTTGCCGGAATCCTTGGCCTTGGCGGGGCGGGCGCGGCTATCGCTCAGGAGATCCCCCAGCGGTAGTAGCCGCGAGCATTCGCCATGATCGGATTCGAAACCTTGCGGATATCGTCCGGCGGGAAACGCTTGCGAAGCGCTTCCTCAAACAGACCCAGGCCGCCCCCGGTGAGGAGCACGTTGTCGAACGTAGAGGACCTAATGCGGTTCATGAACCCGTCAACCATTTCGTCGACCAGTTCCTTGGCTCGCACATGGAACGGCTGCATGTCGACACTACCTAGTCCAACAACGGACAACTGCTGGCGCGACAGGCACATCTCGGCGGTCCGATAATCAATGTAGGTTCCGAGCGCCTTGGTCATGTAGTCGGCCAGCACGTAGACGATCGATGTCACCCCACCTGGAACTGCGCCGGACTCGTCGTAGACCGGCTTTGTTCCTCTTGAGGCGTACCAATCGAACGTGCGGGCGCCAGGGTCAATCGTAAGGTTGTTGCGGTCGTCCTGAATCTCGCGACTTCGATCTTGTCCTTCGTCCACGGACCAGGCGATCAGACTGCCGACCGGTTGGGGGAGGATGTTGACCTCTTCGACCCTGACCGTCACCTCCCTTCCGTAAGTACCCTGCAGCGAGCTCGGGACCGGGACGGTGAGTGCCTTGTGCTGATACTGATCGAGCAGCTGATCGCGGTGGATCTTAAAGGTCGAAACCGGAAGGCCGAGGACCAGAACCGGGATAGTGCGGCGAAGAACGCCGGTCTTTCGAAACATGTGATAGAGGCCGCCGATCACCTGCGCTTTGTACTCCGGACGGTTGCAGAAATCGTCCGCGACCATCGGTTCCAAGGTGTGGAGATGCGTGTCTGGGCCAACGAGGTAGGTTTGCCCGTCGACGGTAACCCGTACTTCGTCCAGGGTATGTTCCTTGCGATTCAGACGATGCGAATCTCCCCTATGCGCAGCGCCCTCTGACTTGGTGCGTGCGGGGTACATCAGTTCGCCATCGCCCCAGCAAGTCTTCAGGTTTCCAAAGCCAACATCCATCCCTACCGCAAAGCGGTCGGCGTTGTGAGTCGACATACACTGCTCTCCTTAAAAATCGTGTTTCCCGATTCTGGATGCGGTTTGGCTTGCCGCAACTGGCGAATGCGCCGGGAAAACGGCGCTGTATGGAGCTTGCTCCAGGGTCTCGAAGGCGCGAATGAGCAGTGACTTGACGTACTGCGCGCGCTCTCGGCTGCCAGCGTAGCCTGGATACTGTTTCAGCCTGTTATGCAAGGGGCCATCGTTTGGACTAATGCGGATTTCGACGCAAATCGAATCGGTTTTCTTCATGCTTTCTCCTTGTTCGGAGCATGCTCGGAGCATGCTTAAAAATTAAGCAAAAATGGAGTGTCTAATGAAGTACAAACTGCTAATTAAGTGCTCATGTTCGGAGCATGCTCGGAGCAATATTTTTTCCTATCGATGCCACCTGGTCAAAAGCAATTACTCATCAAAAAACAGCACGTTTCGAACTCCACAAGGACTTGAAATGCGCGATCATTGGCGTACGCCCAACGTACGTCGGGCCCCGAATTCAACGTTGCTGAGCGTCATCAGCAGTAGTCCCTAGATCAAGGCATTGCCCTGCGCCCGTTGCGCGCAGCGTGCCTCCCAAAAAGCCAGTTCGTCGTTGGTCGGCACATTCGTGTCCGACTCCTTCGGTGACTGGCTTCTTTTCATTAGCTGGTGCGCCCTGTGGTTGCCAATACTGAGGACACCGGACACGCGATACCGCTTGGCTTAGCGGTCTGTTTTAGCAAATGCATCTGGATGAGACAGAGTTTCTCCGGACACGGACACGCCTAAAGGCACACCGAATACACACACATCCCGATCGCCAGAAGGCGGGGACACTGGTCACGAAGCCCGATGCGATGCGGCTGGATGGCGAGGTCATACGGGGTGGCCGCATGGGAATCACCCAGCGGTTCAGCCGACAACACAGGCCCAAGGCAGCCTGCACAGAATGCCCATCAGAATCCACGGCCAGCGGTAGGGGCGCGTGGGAGTGGTGACGGAGACGTTGCTGCGACGGTCAGGTTGCGTTGCTCCACGCGCTTGGCTCATCGGCGGAATCGCTAAAGGACGGAGCTTTTTGGATTTATTGCTGCACTGGATTGGATGGGGCCGAATGCAATCTGAAATACGAGTGCATTCGGTTGTAGCGCGGCCCGAATTTCATTGTATAAATAGTGAGCTACGCGCCGAAGGCGGCGCAGATGGCGCTGAGGAAGGACGCGCTCCTAAAGGCTTGGGAAGGGAGGTTACTTAGCTATGGATGAAGAGGTTTTTGATGCCAGGGGCCGAGATGATATGCAAAGGCGGCCTCGGGATGTCGTTCCGTTTCTGTACGAGAAGGAGATGGTCCGCTCGTTCGCCGACAACGACGGGCAGCCATGGTTCTCGGTGTTGGATGTGTGCAACGTTCTGGGGCACAGCAATTCACGTGCTGCGGTAGCCGCCCACTGTGAAGACGAAGGGGGGGTAATCCGCGAAGACGTCCTGACGAAGGGTGGCATACAGAAGCTGATGTTCATCAACGAGGCCAACCTTTACCTACTGATCTTCGGCTGCAAGCTTCCTGCCGCCAAGGTGTTCCGGCGGTGGGTGACGAGTGAAGTCTTACCCGCTCTTCGGGCGCGGGGTGTGTACACCATGGACGAAGGCAAAGCACGCCCGCCTTTGCCCGCAGCGAGCCCAGATCTCGAGGAGGCGCTATCCGATTGTCGTTCGCCCGCCAGGATGCGATTCGGTACCGACTTCAAGCGGAGGAGAAGGATCTGCGAATCGCCGAGCTGGAGCACGAGGTCAAGGTGCTTGAGCATCTCGCAAAGTGGCAGGAAAGCACGCGGAAGCTGCGGCATGCGCAGATGAAGCAGGCCGCAGAGCTTCGCGACAAGGGCAATACAGCAGCGCAAATCGGGCACCTGCTAGGCATCGAGGCAGATAAGGTCGACGCGCTTCAACTTGCCAACCAGCCGGCTTAGGAGCGCGTGGCCGATGGGACAGCTCCCTGAAGATCAACTATTGAACGCGACAGACGAAGCGGGGAACGAGCCAGTAGGTCGTCTTCCGTTCGGGAGGCAGGGCGCGACAGTGCGCGGGTTCATCGACCCGCAGGGGGAAAAGTGGTACTGCGCGATCGACGCGGCGAGTGCGCTCAGTTTGACGAATTTTCGGGCGACCATCACGCGTGTTTGTCGCGAGCCTGGTGGAATTGGCCATCGGATCACCGATACCGGTGGCAAGCGCGAGCCTCTCATGTACCTCAGCGAAGGCAATTTGCGAAGGCTGGTTGCGCGGTGCAAGAAGGTTGAGGCAGACGCGTATCTTGACTGGGTACTCGATGACCTGGCGCCGTCCCATCTCGGGCCAGAGGTGCGAAGCTCGGCCGCGCGGGAGAGCGAGCTCGGGGACGTCGAACGTCCTCGGGTAGCCGCCAACGTATGCCTCGCCGTTGTGCGCCATGAGAACAATTCGCTAGCGACCGGGGAGGCGCGAAGCAGTTCTGATCCTGGCGACGTTCGGCTTGTTCCTCTGCCACTCGGCAACGCTGGCGCCTTTGTACGCGGGTTCCGAGATACCGAGGGTGGTCGTTGGTATTGCGCGTCGGATGTTGGGAACTGTCTCGGAATGCAGAACAGCAGGGCGATGGTGGCTCATCATTGCCTTCCGGATGCGGGAATTCTTCGAAAGGAGATCCAGACCAATGGTGGCGGGCGAGTAGTCGTCTTTCTCAGCGAGTACAACCTTCGCCGGCTGATTGTCAGGGCCTGCAAGCCAGAGGCGGAGGCTTTCTTCGACTGGGCCCTGGGTCAATTGGTGCATGAGGGGGAGGAGCCCCGGCGACCAGAGCCTAGCCCTGCGCCGATTCCGGAGCCAGATCCCGCGCCGCGGCCCAAGGCCTGGGGCGCGGGCATGACAGCGTACGAGCAGGAACGACACTGGGAAGGCGTCCAGCTTGCGCCAAGGCCGGGGCGGCAATCGCAAGAGCCGCGTCCGTGGAGTTCAATCCGGCATTGCGAGTTCTAAATGTCGCGTACCCGATTCCGTTATGGCACGGATGCCGCGTCGCTCACGCCTTCGGTTGCGGCACGAATCGCTGCCGTCCGGGCTGGCCGGCCGACCTACGCCGGGAACGGCCTGCCTGCCGGATTCCGCCAGCGCCAGTGAGGTCGAGCGCCCTGCTGGGGCTTCGGCCAAGGTGACTGGCCACGGCGGGCAGCTCGGCGGCGCCGGCGCGAGTGGCGACTGGGATGGGGATGATTAGTTTACTTGCTGCAGCAGTTTCAAGAAAGGTGAGGAGGACGATGACGGGCGAGAAACCTGGAGAACGGCAAACCAAGGCGGTTAAATGGGTGGTGGCACTGTGCACGGTGATTGCAGCTGGCATGTTCCTGGTTGTCATGTACTGGCCCGAGAGGGCTGGAAGACTTGGGCCTCTCACGCTGCTGTTGGTCGGCCTCCTAGCGGCGCTATTCTTAGATCTCCATGAAGGAAAGATCGAGGCGCGGCGTCGCAGCGACCGTTCGAAAGAGGGCTGACCTGTGATCACCATCGACTACGCGGCGATCACAGAGCGATCAGGCTTGCCGCCCTCATTCATCGACGCATTCAAGCTGCTCGCCGCGGGACATTTGAAAAAGATTCGCAGCCCAAATCGGTTGAGCGACAAGCCGGTGTCGTTTGAGACCCAGTATCGGCGTGTCATCAACCTGCTGGCTTCGTTCCGGGAGTTGCGGGAAGACGGCTACAAGTTGACCAGTCCGTGGAACCTGAAGCAGAAGCACATCGAGCATCTTGTGCGCAAATGGGTGCTGGAGCTGAAGCAGGCGCCCGGGACGGTGGAGAACAAGCTGACGTATTTGCGCACAATTGCCGCCTGGATGGGCAAGCACAACCTGGTCGGTAAGCTTGACGACTACATTGAGCGGCGTCCTGATGACTACCGACGCACGTACTTTGCTGAGGTTGAGAAGACGTGGGACGCCAGTGGGGTAGATGTCGATGGGCTGTTGCGGAAGATCGAGCAGTCCGACCGGCACGTCGCGACGCAATTGAGACTTCAGGCCGCCTTCGGCCTTCGCAAAAAGGAGTCCTTCCTGCTGAAGCCGCATCGAGTAACGGCAGATGGGCAGTTGCGGGTGGACGATGGAACGAAGGCAAAGCGGCCACGCAAGGTGCAGCTCGAGACGGAGGCGCAGTACAAGCTGCTCGAAGATGCATGTCGGATGGCCAATAGCATGAGCGGCACCACGATTCCTATCGAGTACAGCCTAGACCAGTGGCGCAATCATTATGACTACGTCTTGAGAGTCCACGGGGTGACAAAGCGCGAGCTGCAGATCACCTCGCACGGCTTACGGCACCAATACCTCAACGGCTTGTACCACCGGGTTACCGGGGAATTCTCCGCGATCCAAGGGGGAACGAAGCCTTTGGACGCCCTGCACCGTGAGGGGATGAAGCGGGTTGTTGAGGCCGCCGGCCACTCCAGGGAATCCAAGAGCAACGCTTACCTGGGCAAGCATGCGCCGGCGCGCCGGCAACCGCCGTCACGAGAGGAGGTCAGGGCTGCGCTGGATAGCTGCGGCCAGGAGAAGAAGGCGGCCGCGGCCAAGCTGGGGATCTCACGGCAGGCGTTGTACCGCATCTTGGCGAAGGCCCCGAGCCATCGATCACCCGCTGGCGACTGATCGTCGCCGATCAACTTGGAGAAGGAAATGCGAGAGGACCGCGAATACTCGGCCGAAGAGGTTGCCGGAATCCTGGCAAAGGGCATCGGCCCAGAGGCGCTGGAGAACTGGCCGCTGACGTCGTTGCCGGAATATGTCATTGGCGTTGCAAGGGCCAAGGCAGCCGTCGAAGGCGGCGACGACTTTGGGCAATTGGACGATGCGCTTCGCCCGCGGCGTGCACTCCGGACCAAATGGGGGATGCTGGTGGTCGATCACTCCCAGGACAATGACGGCGACGGGGCCACCCTGGCGATTCTGGGCTATCTCAAAGCCGACCCCTATCTTGAGTTGCCTCACTTGAGAAAGGAGGCGGAAACAGTCGGGATCTATCTGAGCGACCTAATCAGCGATGCGCTCGTGACGTCGACCGTCCAGAGCCTTTTGGCCCATGGGATCGACTGGGCGGACAACGACGATACGGGACAGGTATTTTGCCTGATTGGCTTCGACGAACCGGGCGATCCGCTGGCGTTCGATGAACTAGGGAAGGCACTCGGTTGTTGGCTGGAGGCCGCAGGGATCGAGCGACTGGTGACGGCTTGTCAGAGACCGGACTACCTGCGCAAGGTCGATTGGTCTTCGGGATTGCCAGTTTCGCAGCTGCTAGTCCATTGAGCTCTCCCAGGCGGCCGCACTACCAACGCTGGTCGCCGCTTCTGTCGCACGGGCGCTTGTGGGAGATACACGGTGCAAGTTTGGCAATCTATCGTAGCCGCGGCCGCCATGGTGACAATTGTCTACGCAGCGCCGTCGAGATAAGCGCTATCCGGATCCGAAACCGGCGGAGGTGCGAAGTGCCTCATCTGAGATATCAACTGCATGCGAGTGCGTGCTCCAAGCCGGTTCAGGATTGCCGAAACATGTTCCTTGACGGTGTTCTCCGTCAACCCCACGTGCCGTGCGATTGCCTTGTTGGACAGTCCGTCGAGCAAATGGAGCAGCACTGTACCCTGGCGGCTCGTGAGGCCGAGATCCTTCGGCTTGATTGGCGGGCTGTTCGGCGCGGCGCCATCGGGCTGTTCATTCGTCGCGTTGGCGGCCTCGCCGGCATGCGCCTCATGCGAACGGAATGGCTTCATCCCAGATAGCAGCTGAGTTCGTGTGCGCGAGCCAAGGCGCTGCAAGATGGCGGAGACGTGTTCCTTGACGGTGTTCACCGTCAAGCCCAGGCGGCGAGCGATAAGCTTATTTGGCAGGCCCTCCAGCACGAGGGCGAGTACGGCCTGTTGACGTTCAGTCAGGTCTTGTCTTGCGGGCCTGCCGGGCGCGCAGTGGGTCTCGAAATCATCGCGCACCTGGGCCGGGTGTTGGTGTTGAGGACCAAGCCCGAGGAGCGTGGCGCGGGTAAGTTCTTGCTGCCACACTTCCCGATGGTCATGGAATCCAGTTAGCGTGTCAGTGGGAAGTCGAGTGGGTTCGGTGGACAGCTGGCGGATGCCTTCGGTGTGCATCGCATTGATCGTCGTCTGGAGCTCCTGGACCTGAGAATATACGTCCGAATACAGCGCCGTCACCGCTTCTCTCCTACTATCCCGGCATTCAGTTCGCCCGCCATCCTCTTCCTCGAAGTGAACCCTACAGCAGCGGCATTTGCATCGCGATATCGCAGCGAGTTCGTGCCGGCTTGGGCATCGCCATGACTCTACACGCGGGCTTCTCGCGAGAGAAGGAACGAACTGGCGGAATAGGAGATCAGGAAGGCGTTCGAATGCCTGGAGTCCGAACGTTAGTGACAGGCAGGGCACAAACCGGCAACTGGGTGGCGCCACCGGGTCACGTGAGTACTTCTTCTCATTTGTCGATCCACGTGCGTGGAGGGCCTCCTGGACACGCGCATTTAAGCCTCTTGCGGCATACAGCGAGAGAGTCTCTGGACCCACCTGAGTTGGGAGTTAGCGATCCGACTTCCGGTCAATCAAGGTTGCCACATGGATGTATTGAAAATACAACAAAAAGGGATCTGCAGGAGCAAAGTCCGGCGATCCGGGATCGCTTTTTTTGATCACGGACTGAGGCAGCTCGAACGTCCCTTATAGGGGTGATCGTCCTTTTCCTGCAGATTGATACGGTTATTAGTCAGCCGAGCCCTTTGTTGGCGCGAGTTGCAGCCCATCCCGGGGGCCCCTTGATTCTCATGCAGTTAACCGGGGTAGCCACCGCCAGCATTCAGGCGGGCTTCCGGGCGGGTGCCGAGAAAACACCGCCGGGCACTTATCCTCTTTGGGGGAGATACCGGACCAATCGCACCGCGAGCATGGGGCGTGGGTCTCGCTCGCATCGCGACCTGACACGCTACGCAGCGGCCCCGTTTGTCCTGCCGCCTCCGCTCCATGCGACGACGGACTGGCTGGAAGGACTGGGGCGGCAAATTGAGATCCTGCAGCCGCGCCTGCGGGAGGCGCTTGTCGTTCAGGCTCAGATAGCGCACCCTGATGCCTGCACCATTGAGCGCATGGCCGGGGCTATGGCCATCCAGGCCGAGGGCGACGACCGCTTCTGGCCCAGCCACACCGACGTTGCCCGTGCTGCTCACGATGCAGCCGGCGCAGCCCTCGCCCATGCTCCGGGCCCGGCGCTATGGGGTCGCAGCGACATCCTCAATATCGCGCATCCCGCAGTGCCAGGAAGACGCATTGTCGGCTTCGACGTCCCCGCAGCGCGAGCCAGGCCGTGGCACAGCGTGAGCTGTGTGCTCGAGCGCCTCATCGGCACAACTCCCGCCGCGGAAGGTGCAAAGGACGAACCGACCGGCGGTGGCGCGTGCGTATCTCCACGCACGAACCAGCGACCGCACGAGAACGATATCGATGCGGCGCTTACCGGCGTGTCCGAGATCGTGCCCGCATTTGCAGGAGGCGGGGCTGGCGGCACGGTTTCTTCCATTATGTTGTCGCCATGGGATGCGAGAGGGGCAGGCATCACCAAGTCCCCATCAGGCCGCCCAACTGATCGAGCGCCTCGGCGCGAAACCAGCTGGCCGACCCATCCGCCAACAGCAACGCGCGATAGTGCGCAAACAAGTCATGCATGATTGAGAGTTCCTTGGAAATTGAGTCAATGTCCGCGTTCCCGGCGAAGTTGCTGCACGCGAGCGCCTAAGCCGGCTAACAGGTCGTCGAAGTCTTGCAGGGTCTCCTCACACAAGCCGTTCTGGCTGGTCATGGCCACCGCGGTTGCGCCGTCGCGCTTGACGTGCGCGACCGCGTCGAGGTAGTCAAGCTCGCCGCTCATGATGAGATTCGCGTATACGAGCGCCAGCGCTTCGAGTACCAGGCCTTCGCTGTCGTGGACGTTACCGAACGATGTAGCCTCGGAGAGCGGGATCTTGATCCTGCTGAGCGTGCGCGGGCGAGCAGCAATCTCACGCTGTGCATTGGCCCAAGCCTGCATGTGCCCGATGCGGTAGTCCATGTCGCGCCCAGTGCGACGTTCAGCGCGTGCGTGGAAGTCCCAGGCCATCGAATCGATCGACGCGACGCGTGGATGGTGCGCAATCCTATCCAGGACCGCGCTTTTTACACCGAACAGATGGACCCGAACATGCGCGGGAAGCACTACGTCGACCGCTCCGAGGATTGCGAGGATTCCGTCAGGGCCTGCAACCTGCCGGCGGCATACCGAGCCGATCCCAACCAGATCGGGCCAATCGAGAAGCGGAAGCCATTCGGCACAGGTTGCATAATCAGCAGGATTCCAGCCTTGCAAGACGGGCATCGGTGGGGGCAGCCCACGACGAGCGGCTTCCGCGTTGCAGCGACCGAGCATTTGAGCGGTGGCCGCCATGCGAAGCAGGCGAAGGGGTCTGTTGCCGGCGATCTCGGGCTCGCAGCAATAGTCCATCGCGGCATACCAAGCCCATGGGTGCGATTCCACGAGGTCGAAGTAGTCTTCAACCGCCCAACGGTAGTCTCCATATCGAACCGCGGCGACGAAGCCTGCGGAGTCGAGGGTGGCATCGAGGCCGGCGAACTGTGTGTGGTCGGGAAGCCGAAAGGACTGGAAATGGCCGGCTCGCTCGTGGCCCCGCGAGTAGACGCGGCTGAAGGCGTTGGCGGAGAACAGCGTTGCATAGCTGCGACTGCGCGCTGCTTCTACCAGGCGTCCTCCGGCGAGGGGAATACCCACGCGGACCTTAACGGCGGGGCGCAGGGCGTGGGGGATGGTGGGTGGCGAGTGTTTCATCGGTTGCGGTCAGTGGATGCGAGTCCCATTCTCTGTCCCGCCATTGCCCGCGCAACCATGCAATTCCGCGATGATCCGTGTCCGTTGGCGCGCGTGGCCCTCTAACATGCGCCACTCCCGTGGTTGGCTAGATCCTTGTCGGCTTGAGGGCGCGCCCATCTCAAGCAGATAACCACGACCAGCACACCAGCGTTGGTGCCTAGCAGTAGCCCGCCAAGAAAGACCAGAAGCTTGACTTCCTCTCCGGGCTAACCCCCGGAGATTCCTCCAGCGAGCGCCTGAAGTCCCAGGCGGGCAATGTTCCGGGCCGCGTTCGTGTCGCGGTCGTGGACCGACCCGCACGAACAGCACGTCCACTGCCTTATTCCAAGGTCGGCCCTACCTTTCGGACTGCTCGCGGATATGACTCCGCAGCACGAGCACGTTTGGGTTGAATACGCTTCGTTGACCTCTGCGAACACCACACATTGCCTGATGGCCTTGTACTTGAGTTGTGTCCGGAACGTGGTCCATGCGGCGTCGTGTACGGACTTCGCCATACTCGTTTTTGCCAGCGCTTTCGCGTTCACGTTGCCTACGAAGATTCCTGCATGTCTTTTGACCAGCGCCGATGTTTCCTTATGGATGGCGTCCTTGCGCTGGTTTGCGATCTTGGCGTGGATTGCCTTCACGCGGCGCTTCTTGTTCGCTCGTTGAGCGATGCCGAGCGCTTGCTCAGACTCGCGATAGAAGCGCTTAGGTTCGAATTTCTCACCGTCGCTGTACGTCGCCAAGGTCTTCAGACCAAGATCGATGCCGATCACGTCCGAGCCATCCGGCACGCGTTTCTCTTCGACCTCCACCTTGACAGCGATGTTGACGTACCAACGCCCGCGCGAGTCCTCGTTGAAGCTGCCCGCGCCAAGCTCATACTTCGACAGGCCATACGAGTCCCACAGGGCCGATCTGAAGACCATTGAAGTGCAGTTGCCCGTTCTTGTACTTGATGCCTTCGCCCTTGAACGGAACCCATCCGAGCGAATACTTCGGCGACTTGCGGTTGCTCACGCGCCAATTGAGTTTCTGGCGCTTGAACTGTTTAAGCCGCGTCGCGAATTCCTTGCACGTCTCTTGAACCGTTCGGGAATCGACGCGCACGCCTTCGCATTTGCTGAAGCCCGCTGTGAGTTTCTGAAGGTCGAACCCTGACAGCCAGACCTTCGGGCGATTGCAGTAACGCTTCAGGCTGCGATACTGGGTTCCATTGCAGAAATTCCAAACCGTGTTCACGTCGCGCGCCATCGCAAGCATCGCCTTCGCGTGCTTGTCCTTGATGCGCAGCTTCAGTGTCTTTACGGTTTCCATTCCCGTATAGTACGCTTGGTCTTCGTGACCAAATATCGGCGCAACGTGTTCAAGAAGGAGCACCTTGACGCAATGCAGGCCATCCTGGCCAGGGTATGCAAGGACTTCGAGGCCGAGTTGGTAGAGTTCAACGGCGAGCACGACCACGTCCATCTGCTGGTGAACTACCCGCCGAAGGTCGCCCTATCAGCGCTCGTCGCATCGCTCAAGGGCGTGTCGAGCAGACTGCTGCGGAAGCAGTTCGGGGACTTCCATCCGTGGCTCAAGCGGCGGGGCGTGCTTTGGTCCCCGTCCTACTTCGCGGCGTCGTGCGGCGGGGCTCCACTGGATATCCTGCGCCAGTACATTGAGCAGCAGCAGACCCCTCACTAACCCCCACATTCCCGGCTTACCCCGGACTGAACTCCGGGGCTTGCACCGGTGCCTTGGTCATCGTTACCACCTTTTCTATATGACCTCGCAGATCTCCCTAGAACAGGGCAGCCTGGCGGGGATCGATTGTTGGCACAGGGGCAACCGGTGTGGCTTTGCTGCGTCCCGTTGCTTGGACAACATCCAGCACCCAGAACGAGTCTGGCTGCGGTGCTTGCGCCGCGTACAAGCGGTCAACGAGGTACCAGCGCAGGTCGACCTGGACTGGCTCTCCGTTCGTTGGGTCCGGCATAGTGGCGAGCATGGGTGCGACAAAGCGCTGGATAAGCATGGGCAGCGCTGGGCCACCTGCAATGGCGGCACCCACCGCTGGCCCGGCATCCAGCAGCGCAGGGTGCGCCATCACAGCCGCAGCAAAGGCGCGCACACTTGCGACCAGTCGCTCTTCGCTGGCATCGAGCTCGTTGTCCTGCTTCGTGCACAAGGCGACTACCGCGCGCTGCGCAGGATCGGCGGCAACAGCCTTTGCAGTGGGCCTCGTCGCCTTGCGAACTTTGCCCCCGACTTTGGCGGCAGGCTTGCGTTTCGCAGGCTTCGGCACGGCGGGGCTTGCGGCTTTGCTCAAGGCCATTCCTTTGAGAGTTGGGTCGGGGGCGCCACACCACTACGCCCCTCGCTTGATCGGGGGCAACACGACGCGTTCCAGCGCCTGGCCTGGCGGGATCCATTCCACAACCGGCGTCGGGAGGCGGGCATAGTGCTGGCGCTTCTCGGTGACCTTCCTGTCGTATTCGGCGTTGCCGACCATCCCGTAGACCTCAATCACCGTTTCCTTGCCGGTGTCGCGCAACACGAAATCCGGGTGCACTGCTGCCTGGTCGACGTGGCGCAATGGCTTTATAAAAGCGCGAGCCTCACGGATCAGCCGGTCCGCCATGGCGAGCTCGTAGCTGGAGTCGCAAGGGATGAACACCGCATTGGTAAGCATTGCTGCGACTTCCACCGCCTTGAGGTATCGCTTGTCGGAATGGCTGACAGCGAGGATGGCGACACAGCGTGCTCCGTGACGCCCGATTCCTGACAGGGCGGTGCCGTGAGCCTGGAGCGTTGCCTTATAAGCCGCCTGCGACAAGTAGTAGCGCCGGTTGTTCTGGCGAAGGACCAAGACTCCCCCGAACTGACTGGGCTCGAGCGACTGGATCTCACCAATGACGACTCCGCGGCGTTTCTCGTCTGCGTTTGACTTGAGCCTGTCCAGGAACGTGTCCAACTCGTGGTTGATCTCGGCGCGCTTGTCTGGTTCATAGCGCCGGATGATGTGAAGAATGTCTGCGGCCGGCTGTCCATTGATCTGGCCATTGCCGAGCTCCGCAGTCAGGCGAGACCAGCAGCTGGCCCAGGTCCGGCGCTCATTTGCCGACCAGCTATTCAGGCCCGCGGCCTCCCAGGCATACTCGAGGAAGGCCAGCAAGCCAGCCGTCCGGCGGCCGGCCCCCCTGGCTTCCCCGGATGGCACCTGCGCTGGCGCCGCCGGCAGGGCGCGTGGCAGTACCGTCAACGCGAGATCCAGGCGGATATCGAGTACGCCGTTCCTGAGCATGAACGGAGCGGTGGCTTCCGCATCTTCGGATCGTCCAGCCCAGGCTCGCCCGAAGGGGCATGCCTTCGTGTGCAGGTGGGCTTGATCCGGCCATCTCGCCAGCAGGTACGAGGTGCCGTGGCGTCGGATCTGCAGCTTCGGTAGGGGCGGTCGGGCGGCACAGCCGCACTCGGCGTAGCCAGCCGTGCGCTTCGCGCGCTCCAGCACCGCGTTATAGCCACCTTCGCTCTCCATCAAATCCGAGAGCGCATAGGCGCGGCCCATGATGTGTACGAAATGGCTCATTTGCGCGGCTCCAGGGGTCTTCCGTCCTAGTAAGGTGGCTGGTAGGGGACGCCGGCGTTAAAGCGGCTTTGCCAATGCCGCAGATAGCGACGTGCGAGATCTGGCCGGTCCCAGATCACCAGGACGTTCTCGCTGTTCCTGCGGGCCGCAGCATCGCTGTAATTGAAGCTACCCGTCTCCACCGTACGACCGTCGACGCACACGAACTTGTCGTGATGGATGGCGTATGTGCTGATGGTTCGCACCGGAATGCCAGCGGTCACCAACGCGCTGAGGGCGGCAGCGGCCTTTCCGCTGCGGTCGTCGACCAGGTTGTTGCGCTGGTCGACCACCACCTGCACATCCACGCCGCGTCGCCTGGCTTCCAGCAGCGCTTTCGTGACCGGTGCTGAGGTGAAGCTGTAGGCCGACACGCGGATCGACTGCTTGGCCGAACCGATGACCTTGAGCACGAGATCCAGCGCGCCGGCGTCAGGGGAAAATGCGGCCTCGATATCGGTCGAGGCTGCGGTGATTGCGGAGGCCGCTTCGGGAAGACTGAAGCTGAACGCGTACCCGATGGCCGGCAGCAGGGCTGCAGTAGCCAGGGCGGCCGCTGCAATGTGGTGTTTGCGCATAGAATTCCTTCGGCATAGCGACGGCTGGAGGGTGTGTCCCATTCTTGCCCTGCGACGCGAGGCGGCCGGCTCAAATGGGAGCCGAAAAGAGACGGGATTCGGCTGACCGTGGACTACTTCCGGGGCGCCTGGAAGTCGTCGTAGTGCTGGTTGCCCATGTCGTGAAAAGTCCAGGACAGCAGGAACACCAGGATCGACAGGATGATGCCCAGCGCCCAGGACTCCATCGCGTAGCCGACATAGGCGCCCACGAGGGCGTACAGAAGTGTGGCGACGCAACTCACGACTCTGCGCGCCCGTTGGCTGGACAGCACCAGGAAGCCCAGCAGGGCTGCTAGGGCGAGGCCGGCATATGGGTTCATTCCTTTCATGATGAAAAAGGTGGCGAGGAACAGGCCGGCGGTCATGCACTCGAAAAACACGAGCGACGACCAGGACTGGTTTGCCTCCTTCTGAATGGTCGCGCGTCGGATATCAGTTTGGCGGATCATTTCGGTCCCTCGCTTGTTTACCCAATATTGAGACGGGAGAGCGCTGCCAGGGCCGCCACCGCGATCAAAGCACCAAGGCCAACTGCAATTCGCACGGTGGCCGGGCAGGCTTCGGTTTCGTTCCAGGTGCAGCGCCGATTCGGCTTCTTGAACAGCTTCATGATGTCTCCTCAGTATCTACTGGTAAGGTACTGCCGCATTTGCCTGGCGCAACTCCCTCGTTCGAAGGGAAGGGCTTGGCTGTCGCCTCACCGGAGGATTTCGATCTCGACCCATTCCGCCTCGCGCATCACGCCTTCGCAAATGCTGCCCTCGACCAGATGGCGGCGTGGATAGCGAAAGGTCCCATCGCCGCGTCCTCGGCCAGGGATCCTTCCGGCGGAAAGATGACCGCATACGACGCATCGAAACCGCGTGACCGGTTCTCCCGGGCGGACAATCCCGCCGTGCGAGGGTGCGGGCCGCCTCAACGGACCGGCTCCAGATGGCGGCCAAAGGTCAAGGTGATCGCTGGCCACCATTGCTTGCCTGCCTTGGCGAACAGGCGGCTCTGTTCGGCACCCCGGATTTGGACGTAGACGATCGGGGCGCCTGTGCGCTGGGAAAGCCAGGCGACACCGGGCCGAGCTGGCAAAGGGGCGGCGCCCGTCCCGATCGCGCCCTCGGGAAACAGCATCACGGCCTGATCCCGATTCAGCCGCTGCGAGAGGGTGCGCATTGAGTACGGGGAGTTGCGATCCAATGGGACCACGTCGCCGAACCCCATGCGCGCGAGCGCCCGCATGCCGGCCATGGCGAACCTAGAATGCCGCGCATAGTCGGGATCGACGCCGAACATGAGCGGTACCGGGCTGGCCAGGGCAACCAGGACGCCGTCCAGCAGACTGACGTGGTTGGCGACCACGATGACGCGGCCACCCCGCAAGCGCGTGACGACACTGTCTTCCAGCTCGACATTGACGCGAAATGCGGCCAAGACGGTGGTGCGAAGTATCTGGCGGAACGCTCTCATAGGTTCGGACTCAGTTGTGGCACGGAGTGTCGTAGCCGCCGGAAGCGAGTGCCCAGCCGTCGTACGAATCCTCCCGTTTGCCGGGGCGCCCGCCAAGGCATGCCATGGCGGGAAGGAACTGGACCGCCTCGCTCTTGCGGACGATGCGTTCCCAGTGCAGTACCACCGCATCCGACGCCCAGGCATCCTCGACCGCATAGAGAGCGATCGGCCCGCCGTTGCCCTCGTTCGTGAGCCGGCGCGCATTCAGACTGGCCAATCGCTTGAGGACCAGCACCATCTCGATGATTTGGCGGCGAGTCTTCTTGGTCGGAACCAGATCGATGGCGACTTGGATCGGATCGACTCCATTGCGCAAGGGCCGGCCGATCATCGCCAGGCTCAGTACGACCTGGAAAGCCGTGAAAGGCGAATGGCACAGTGTCCGCGGTGGCGGCAGGACTGCCATCGTGAGCCGAGACGAGGCCTCGGAGGGGACGCTTGGGTCAGACCAGGCCATCATGCAGATCTGGCGGCGCCACTGCTCGCGCGTCAGAGCCGGGGCCAATTGCCGACTGCTCTCGCCTTGCAGGATTCGGACAACCCGGGCTGTGGTGAGCTCGCCCTTCGCGGTGTTCGCTCGCGCGGATGTGACTGCCAGGTTGCCGGGGGCATAGCCGGCACCGTTGTAGATGCGATCGACCGACCAAGTGGTATCGCTGGCCGACGAATGCTCCAATGTGACGCGCGTCACCGGGCAGTAGGGGAGGTCGATCGTGCGCAGGTAGTCCGGGGTAATGCGGTCATCGAAATGCCGCAGGCGGCGCCAGGCATTGACGCGCAGCTGCAGCCATTTGCGCACGTACCGATCGCCGCGCGGCCGGCTGAGCAGGAACTTCTGACTGCCATACCGGTGGCCTTGGAAGATTTGCGGGGGCAGCGCCTCGGCGGCCTCTCGGACACTCGACGGAAGGTGCAGGCCGTAGCGGGCATAGTCGTAGCCGATATCGAAGCCGAGCTTCGGATCCAGCACGGTGGATTCTATGGTGCAGGAAGACTCCATGATCACGCTCCATTTGCATTGCAGATAGAGCCATCATCGCGCGCGATTTTTTGGTCGCAACTTACAAATCCAGCGGGAAATAGCTTTAGATTCCAGACGTGCCGCGGCGGTGCCGAAAGCGATTGCTTTTCCATTCGTACTCCAACCGCCGGGGTTGCCAATCACCACGATTATCGAGTCAACGAAACTCAGCAGTTTGCCCCATGCTACTCAACCTAAAGGGCGACGTTCTACTGCCGTCGCGGCGGCGGTTCCTGCAACAGAGTGCTGCGGCAGTAGCTAGTCTCGCGCTGCCAGTTCCGGGATGGAGCGGGGACTTCTGGTCCCAGCCGCGCGAGCTATGGCTGGTACGTGCGAAGACACGGACTACGACAGAGGCGGTCAAGACAGTCTACTGGGCGGACGGCAGGCTCATTCCGGAGGGTTACATGGCCGTCTGCCAGCTCCTGCGCGACGTGCAACTCAACCTGGCGGTGCAAATCGACCCGGTAACGCTCGATATCCTCTGCGGCGTGTACGGTTGGCTACGTTACTTCGGCGTTGACGAGCCAGTTACGGTGCTCTCTGGCTACCGGCATCCGCAAACCAATGCGCGCACCGAGCGTGCGGCATTCAACAGCTTGCACATGCATGGGCAAGCTGTGGACATTCGGATTCCAGGTGTGTCGGCGAGCCGGGTCGCCCAGCTCGGACGCTACTTGTCCGCCGGTGGTGTCGGCTACTATCCGGCGAACGGATTCACGCATCTTGACCGTGGGAGGCTACGTGCGTGGGTCGGTTAGCCGGCCAAAATTGAGCAATAAATTGGCCGGATATCGACTTCTGCGCTATATAAATCAAAGGGTTAGCATAGATAAACGGTGCCCACGTGGGCAATTTCGTCGGGGCGGTCGCAGCGAATTGTCCCGGCGAATCAGCAGCACTTGGCCTTTGAGTCGATCAACATCTGTGCAAGAATTCCAGCAAGCCTCCCCGAGAGGCAGAAGGAACGAACGGACATCCGCCTGGCGGTTTCGGATTGGACCTCATTCCGAAGGCGCTCCGCGCCCATCTCCATTTCAATCGCCGTTCCACGGCAATGTCTGGAGATCACGATGCCCGCAATTTTTGACAAGGTTGAACGCAAAGCTATTCAAGCGGCTTCCGAAGGCAACACGTTTCGTCGCACCGATCGAGCTCAAGCCAGTGCCTATGCACGTTGGCCGCTGTTCGAGCCGGCGTTTTGGGGCAGTTTGACCAAGGCAGCGGAACAGCCCGAAGAAGCAGCCCGAGTAAAGGCCCTCGTAGAGCAAATGTTCGAAGCCGGAGCGGATGAATCGCCCACCGTGCTGCGCAACCTCGAAATGCTGTTCAAGCTCGCAACCGCGACCTCGCGTCGCGCACGCGTGCTGCACTGACAGCCACCGCAATCCGAAGTCCCGAAAGGGACTTCCAGAGAGCCACTCTGGAAGTCCCTTTTTCTCTTTTGGATTCTGCCGTCGCCGCCTTCCGCCGGCGACCGTAGGAATTCACAGCCTGTAGTCGTTCGGCGGCTCTTGCCGCAGACAGCGGACTAGTGCGTCTTGGATATTCTCCATCGAGGGCATTGCAGGGGCTCCTATGTCGGTTTGCATTGTTCAGGGTCGGTAGCTCGCCGGGCACCCTCACGTTTCGGTTGCGCTTTCTTCCTTGGCAGTCGTGCTAACGCCTGGAGGTGAGCCTCGAGCGCTGTGACCCCAAGGCGTTCGGCACGCAGCGGCAGGGGGATTCCTCCAACTACTTCGCTCAGGGTGCGATGGAGAAGGAAGGCGAGAACATCCGACTGCGGCCGTCCGAAGTATTGCGATAGACCCCGGAGCACATCGATATCCCGGTTTCCAGTACGGATTCTCAGATTGCCTTGTTCCTCATCCCCTTTTTCTTCCTTGATCAGCGCGGCGACGCGTCTGCATTCTGCCCTTCCGACGTTCAACGAAAAGCGGCGTTTTGCCTCATCGCCAACAGCGGCGGCGGACACTCGGCCAAGGGTGGCCTTTAGCGTCGCGATCTGAACTGGAGTGAGCCGCACTTGAATTGAGTTCCTCTGTTTCTTGACCATTTCTTCACTTCCTTCGCTCGAGCCATCGCCCGAACTTCTTACCCAAGTCCCAACCGGTGGGCACCGGAACTGTGTTTCTGTTTTTTGCCCCAAATTCCCTTCTGCGGTTCGGGGCGTGTACGCCGTTTTTTCGTCACTGTCGCTCTGTCTCGTCACCTCGCTTTTCGGTTATTGGATGTGTTGGCGCAATGCGGCACTCGCGGATTGCGCTGATCAGTAGCGCTGGCCTGACGACTAGACGATAGTTGGCACAACCAGTCGTGCAACATGCTGTTTGGGCGAAGCGAATGCACGGCGCGTGTGACCGCGACGTAGGCGAGGTTGGCTTCCTGCAGGTCCAGATCGTCATCCGCCAGGTCGGGGAAGTCGTCTGCCATGACGACCCGGGACAAGTCATGTCCCTTCGATTTATGGGCTGTTGTCAGTGTCCGATCGGCGGCCTGCCCCGCCGGCGCGAGGGAGCGCCGGATCGCGTGAATGAGGGCGGGAATATCGCCTCCATAGATACCGACCACCTTGATGAGCCGTTTCGTTTCGGGGTCTTCGGCGGCGTCGGCATAGCGCTCCATCTCTGCAAAGGAGCGGAACTGGCGCACGAGCGGGTCGCGGATCTGATCTGGGCACTCGATGAAGAGCCAATAGGCGTCGAGTACCTGGGCGAAGTTGTAGCCATCGATGCCGCCTACGAAGGCTAGGGACTCACCCGCCTGGACACCAGCGGCTGCTTGAGCAAACACCTCGGCATTCGTACGACATAGCCAGGCGTGAGGGCCGTACGGGTGGAAGTCTTGAATCTGGGTATCGGGCCCGCCACCCACGATGACGCGCTGTTCCCCGTAGAACTCCTGCAGCAGCTTCGTGGCGATGTCGGCAATCTGTGGCCCGAAGCGGAAGCTGCGGCTCAGATGGTAGACCCGAGACGCCGTGGCTGGGGCCATGGCGTTGACGCTGCCCCGGTACTGATAGATGCTCTGGTAGGGGTCGCCGACGATGATCTTCGGCTGGCTCTGGTGGCGGAACAGCGAGAACGTGGCCGGGTTGCTGTCCTGTCCTTCGTCCAGCATGACGAAGTCGTAGGGAAGGGTCGGGCGGGAGAGCTGAAATAACTTCAGGTACCCGTCATGCACCATTGGCGCGTCATCCCGCGGGTCTGCCATCCGTTGCCACAGGCTCTTGGCGACCGCAGCGACGTGGGTCCTTCGCTCCGCCGTAAGCGAGAGGTCGCCACCGGCTGGTGCGAGCTGCGGAAACGCGTCGTGGTTAGAGCAGATGTAGCCGTTTACGCACTCGACCACTTCGCGTCCCAGCTTCCAGTCGTCGCCCAGGCCCATAAGCCTCATCGCGTCTCCGACGCGCAGGTTCGCGACCAGCTTGTGGGTGTAGCGACTGCCGAACCGCGGATAGGCCAGGGCGTGCACCGTCTTGCAGGTGGTGTTAGGAGGAAAGGTGTCGCGGGCAGCGATGGCAGCGGCCCGGTTATAGGCCAGATAGAGTCCGCGCTTTCTCGGGTGCGCCGCAGCCTTGAGCCGCAACGTCGTGGTCTTCGCCCCGCCGGCGAAGGCGATCACCATCATCAGGTCGCTATCCAGTGGATCCGCGATGATGGTTTCCTGTTCTTCCGTCAATTGCATCACTTTGATTCCTGGCGGCTCCTCGCGAGTGCGACCGCAAATTCCGATTCATTTTCTGGGTGTTTCTCTTGCACGCCACCCCGAAAACGATGCAGAATTGAACCAGTTACCCCTTTTCAAATCGCCGCAGCAGCGGCAGGTACCGGAAAGGGGGTGAAATGACAGAACTAGCAGTAGGCAGGGGATATATGCGTCTGCTCGGGAAGCTTCAACCCGAGCGCGAGTGCGACGAACCCGTGCATATTGCGCGGATCATTTCGCCCACTTGCCGGACACAAGACGAGCTTGGCCTGATCTATCCCGATGGCGCATTGCAGCGCCGGGATTTGGCCCGCGCACTCCCCGTATTCGACCACCGTGATTTCATCGCGCGTACGTTTTTGCGATATCACGCGCGCTTTTTTGATAGCGAAGGTCGCATCCATCAATTCCATAAGGCCACTCCCGATTCGTTCGTACTTTACGGCACGATCGTCACGGACGGCGCCAATCGTCTCGTCGACTTCTGCGTGCAGTCCGGCAGTCGCCTTGAATACAGCAGACAGCTCATCCGCAGCGTGATCGCCGCCCTGTGCGTTGGCGAGACACAGTAAGGAAAACCAACAATCATGAGAATGCACCTAGACGATCAGGGTGGGGTGGATCTCGCCCTGCCCGAAGAGAGGCCCGAAGCGGCAGGTGTCAGCCCGTCTCGGGGACGCAAGTCCAAGAAGCAGCACAGCCTGTTGATTGCCGGCTTCCGCACCCTGGATATCGAGCTCGCGCTCATTCAGCGGGGCAACACGTTCTTGGTCCGCAAGTGCTGCGTTCAGCCGTATGCGGAACAGGCCCGTACTCCGGTACCGGACAAAGACACGGGTATAGCAGCGCTCGTCAGCGAGTTGGCCACTGCCGGCATCACCGGTCCGTTGGCCCGCATGCGCTGCGCGCGCTTCGGGTTCTAAGGCCTCTTCCCACAACGTCGTGAAGCCCCTCGGGGCTTCCGTTTGCGCCATACAAGCGGCGTAGACGGAAGGTCCGATACCTCCTGGTTTTTGTTGCGGCATCCAGCCGCATTGTCACAAACGCCACCCAGGAGATTCCAAATGGCTCACGAACTACAACTCTCTCTCGACGGCACGGCTTCCATGGCCTACGTCGGTGCAATGCCGTGGCATGGCCTCGGCCAAAAGCTTACCGAGAACGCGACGATCGAGGACTGGCGCCGCGAAGCCAAGCTGGATTGGCACCTGCACCGCAGCACGGTGCAGTTCATGAACGGCCAGATGCACGACTTCCCGGAACATCACGTGCTCTACCGCAGCGACAGCAATGCGCCGCTGGCGGTGGTTTCCGATCGCTACAAGGTCGTCCAGCCGGGCGAGGTCCTGGAGTTCTTCCGCGACCTGGTCGCGCACTCGGGCTTCACGCTTGAGACCGCGGGCAGCCTGAAGGGCGGGCGCCGAATCTGGGCGCTGGCCAGGACGGGATTCGACGCGGAAGTGGTCGACAACGATCCGGTGAAGAACTACCTGCTGCTGGCCACATCTTGCGATGGCTCGCTCGCGACAACCGCGCAATTCACTTCGGTTCGCGTGGTCTGCAACAACACCCTGCACCTGAGCCTGCATGGCGCGCAAGCCGCGCTGGCCAGCGCCTCGGTGATCAAGGTGCGCCACAACACCGAGTTCGATCCGACCGCGGTGCAGGACCAGCTCGGCCTGATCGGCCAGAAGGTCTTCGGAAGTTTCATCGACCGCATGAAGAACTTGTCGCAGAAGCCGGTCTCGGCCGCACAGGCTGACGCCGTGCTGCAGTCCCTGATGAGTTCGATTGCAACCCCGGATGTCACGAAGTCGCGAGGCTACAAGACCGTCATGGGGCTATTCAACGGCGCCGGCAAGGGCGCCGGGTTGGACGGTGTCAGGGGTACGGCATGGGGGCTGCTCAACGCAGTCACCGAGTACCACGATTTCCATATCCGCGCACGCGGTCAGGACAATCGCCTGAACTCCGCTTGGTTCGGCATTGGTGCCAACGCCAAGGAAAAGGCGCTTCAAGCGCTGGAAGCGCTGTAAGTCGTTACCGCCGCCGCCAGCCATCTGGCTGGCGCGGCGCCACACCTGGAGAATTGCCATGAGCCAACATCACTTTGAAACAGTCCACGGGACCAACCGCGTCGACGTTGTTCTCGGCTGGGACCGGCCGCTGCACCACTTCTTTCTGTGGGTGGAGCGTCTGAACGTTCCCTGCAATGCGCCGCCGGCACCAGAGTTGGCCTTTGCCGACATGGATGAGGGTTCGGATCCGTGCGATGGGTCTGAAGATCGATCGGAGGACTTCATCTATCACAACCTGGACGACACCGCCTCGATGGGTGCCGGCCTCTCTTACTTCCGCAAGAAGCTCGCCGCACTGGGCGTGACCGTGCCGGAGACCATGTTCACCCAGGTCCTGCGCGACAAGGCGCTCAACATCGGCAACCGCCATGTGGTCTATCAAGCCGATGGCTCTTTCGAAGGGTAGACGGTGTGACTGGTCTTCCCACGACTTTGAAAGCTCGGCACTGCGCCGCGTTTTCGGACTGCTGAGGCAGTCCAAAGATGCACGGCATCTCAGTATTTTTTTCATCGCCGCTGGAGCGGCACTTTAAGCCCACGAGGGAACCACATCCTCAAGGGATGGGTTCACCTCTAAATCAGGAGAGCCCAACATGCAAGTTCCTGCAATACTCGAAGTCACTCCTGTCCCCCAGGAGACACCAGAAAGCCTCGCATCCCCGACCCTGCCGATGAGTCGCATACGGCCGGGGCGCTACAACCCACGCCGGCATTTCGATCCGAAAACGATGGCGGAACTCGTCGCTGGCATTCGTGCCGCGGGCGGCGTTATGCAGCCGATTGTCATCCGGCCAGTGGAAGACGGGTACTACGAAATCATTGCCGGCGAGCGGCGCTATCGCGCCGCCATGGAAGTCTATGGCATGGAATACAACATGCCGATCATGGTCAAGGATGTCGACGATGAGACGGCCGAGGCGATGGCGATCATTGAAAACGTCGCCCGCGACGACATGGCGCCGTCTGAAGAGGCGGTCGCTGCCGCCAGGATGGTCGGCAAACTCAAAGGCGACCGGGAGGAGGCCGCGCGCATATTCGGCTGGTCCCGCGCGCTGCTCGACAAACGCCTGGCACTCATGAACTGTAGCAATGAGGTGCTCAATGCCCTCAATGAGCGCAAGATCCAGCTGGGTCACGCCGAGCTGCTCGCCGCCCTTGCCAAGGACAAGCAGGACAAGTTCCTGCCTGTCATCGTCTCCGAGTCGAAGACGGTTGCCGAGTTGAAGAAGGCAATTGAGACAGTGTCCTGCAGCCTGGCGAGCGCCATTTTCGACCAGACGGAGTGTGCAACGTGCCCGCACAATTCTGCGCTGCAGACGGAGATGTTCGGCGAATCCATCGCCACCGGTAACTGCACGAATCGCACGTGCTTCAACACCAAGAGCGAGGCGCAGCTGGCTACGATCGAGCAAGGCCTCAAGGATGAATTTCCGGCGGTTCGGATCGTGCGGACAGGCGACAAGTTCACCCGGATCCAACTGGTCGTTGGCGGGGCAACCGGGGTTGGTGAGGAGCAGGCCAAGGCCTGCCATGCTTGCCAGAATTTCGGTGCTGCCGTCAGCGGCCTGCCGGACTCGATGGGCAAGATCTACCGGGGTCAATGCTTCGACACGGCCTGCAACTCGCGCAAGGTAGCCGCGCGGATCGCAGCCGAGAAAGCCGCGGCGGTTCCTCCGCCGGCATCGAAGAAGGGCGGTAAGACGGGAACGGCAGCGGCGGCATCTGGCGCCGGCACTACCGCTGGCGCGACGCCGACGGAGAAGCCAGTCACGGCCGTCAGCGAGACCGACAAGGTGAAGAACTACCGCGTTGCCTTGTGGCGGAAGTTTCTGCGGCGCGAGGCTGCATCCGATCCTGCAGTGGCAAACCAGTACCTGCTTGCCATCGCGCTGGCGGGACAGGCGCGGACTATCGAGGGGACGCTGTTGCGCAAGTTGTACGAGCGCATCGTTCCCGACGAAACGTGCAGTGCCACTGATCTCGACAAGGCGCTCGACACCGCGGCCGCACTCACCGAAGTGCAACGGCAAAACCTGACCGTCGCGCTCACTGTCGCGGCCATAGAGGGGCTGGATGTGCCATCGCTGGTGCGCCTTTGCAAATACCAGAAGCTCGATCTGCGTCGGTACTGGAAGCTCTCCAAGGACTTCCTGGACCTACTGACGAAGTCGGAGATGAAGGTCGTTGCCAACGAGATCGGCCTGCTGGCCGCGCTCGGTGATAGCACCGCGAAAGTCTTCAACAAGCCGAAGCCCGAGCTGATCGAAGCCCTCCTGAAGGTGGAGAAGTTCGAGTACGAAGGCAAGGTACCGCGCGTGCTGCTGTTCTAAGGCACCGCTTTCCCCCAATTCTGAGAAAGGAAAATTCCATGTTCCAACAACTTGCAACCCTGCTTGGGTCGTGTGAGAAGCTTGTCCTGACGCTCGCCCTTAAGGGCGAACAGATGACGGTCTTCGTCGCGCCAACCGTCAAGGGTGGTACCGAGGCGGGTCTGAGCCTGCCGCTGGTCGTGACGGCCACGCCGGCAGAGCTGGATGCCGGATTCCTTGACGCGCTTGCCGGGTATACGACGTCACGCCGCTCGCTCAGCGAGCAAGTGGAGGCGACGACTGCTGTGCTTGATGCCGCCAAGACCGCGCAAACGCAGAAGGCCTCGAAGGCGATCGCCAACGCTGGCAAATCGAAGTCCAAGCCGCAGCTCCCGAATGAGGAGAGTGAAGGCGAAGATGAAGAAGAGTCCGCCGACACTTCCGAGGCGGAAGCGCCGGCAACTGCAGCTCCCGCCGGCGGCGGACATCCTCCGGAGTCCGAGGGAACGGACCTCGCCGCATTGCTCGACGATTAATAGGAGGCACACCATGGCCATCGAAGTGACGCGCCTTGTGCGCGAGTTCCTCTACAACGGCATGACGTTCGTCGATCCCGGCCCCGCGTTCAGTCCCGACGATGTGCGGGACCTGTACTCGGCGCAGTACCCGGAGCTGACCACCGCCAAGGTGGACGGCCCCGAGCACAAGGGGGAGACGGCAACTTACACCTTCGTCCGCGCTGCGGGCGCCAAGGGGTAGCCATGCGCCATCGGGACTTGATGAAAGCCCTGGCGGATCCCGACAGAGCATTCGATCAGCCGCCCGGGGCGATTTTTTTACAATCGAAGGAGATGCAAGCATGCTGCTCAGCCCTCGGCAAACTAGTGGCGGCGTCGATGGAGGCGTCGCCGCAATCCCGCAATTTCAGCGGCCTGCCGCTGCCGCAGATCGACCTGCCAATGGTTTTCTGACGCTGCCGGAAGTCTCGGCGGACGTCGCGGTCAGGGGCCAGGTACGTTTCCATACCCCCGAAGCCGTGACGGCGCTGGCGCGCGCGCAGTTTGATGCCGCGCCGCTTCGGGCGCGGGACATCAAGGCACCCAGCGGGATCGCCGATGCCTACGCGCAGGCGCTCTTCAAATGGTTCGGCCGGCAGCATCGGCCGTTCAAGTACCTCAATCTGACGTTCTCCATGATGGACGCGGATACCGTCCGGTCGGAGATTTCGCATCAATACGAGGCAGAGTCCTTTACTGGCGACGCCCCGCTGTACCTCGCGGTCAGCAGCGATGGTGAAGGGATCTTCGAACTGCACGCCCGCGCCGAGAAGTTCACGCGCGCGCACCCGCAACTGTTGGCCACCGCCTTGCGTCTCGTCCAAGCGGCGTCATGGCAGACCACGTGGATACGGACCCCGAGCGAGCTGCTCCATCACTTTTCCTATTTTCACTGGGATGGTGACGAGATGGCTTCCGATGACGACGCGCTGGAGCACCTGACCGAATGCCATGGCGGGGACAGCGAGACGCTGCAGGACTATCTGCCGTCGGTGGCGCGGGAAGAGCTGCGGCCTGCAGCCCTTTGCCTACCGACGAAAGGAGCGGGCCGACGCCCATCCCGTAGGAGTCTTGGACTCGACGTTGCAACACTGGAAATGCTGACCTGTCGGCGAGGTGTAGGGCGATTGTGCCGGGAGCTAATCCGGCTGCGCGACCTGGTTCGCCGCGGCCGCGAGCGGCACCTCTTCGACTACGCCTATCGGGGCAACCCGGTGTACTCCGCGGCGGCCATGGTCTGGCAGAACGACGACCGGATCCAGCAACTCTTCGACGACATCTACACGTTCGACTGGGAAGGCGGCGAAGCGACGATGCATATGGGCTTCATCCCGATTGCCCAAAAAGCGTCGGCCATCCGCCGCCAGTACGCCGATTGGCAACTTGCCCTTCAAACGCTGGCCAGCATTGATCGGGTGCTTGGCCACCTCACAATTTCGGATCCACTATGACAAAAATCGCAATGGGATCTGCCGGCGTGGAGATCAGTCTCACCAATGCCGTGCTTCTCTATAGCCAACAGGACGGACGCATTTCGTACGGAACCATCCACCCGATCCTGGCCGCCCCCAAGGGCGACAGGCCTACGATCGGCGCGGGTGTGCCGCTTGACCGGTTCGGCCTCGTGCAGTGCCTGCAATCTCTCGCCGAGAACGCGATCCCACAGGCGGAGTTTCTGCCTGCGACCGTGTTGTCCATTGGAGCGCATGCAGTGACCTGGTGGTGCCCGCCGTGCACGCGTCGCGTGTTCTTCCAGTGCAAGGAGCTTGGCAATCGCAGCAGCATCGTGCCGCACCCCGGGCTTGTGTTTCAGGCCGCTGTCGACGGATTCCGCGTGTTCGCCCTGCGGGACGAAGGCAGGCCGACGCCGAAGACGAAGCTCTACGAGCCTCCCTACTTCAACACCTGGGACGCCGGAGAGATCTGCGTCGGCTCCGCAAAGGTCCCTGCGAGGATCGGCGTGAGCGCGATTCGTGGCTGGGAGGATGCATTTTTCAACTCGGCCTTCACGCATCCCAACCACGGCGGCAAACGGGTTGCCTACAAGCGCGGCGTGTTCGCGTTCTGGAGAGACATGCTGGACGGCGCGTTCGGGAAGGCATACCCAAAGGACGTCCTCGTTCCCTTCAAACACACTCTCGGCGATCTGATCGCCAACGAGCTCACATAACCATGAACCCTTTCGATTCCACATTGCAACGCTCCTTCCCGACCGTCATGGTCCCAACGAGGGAGCCCGTCGCAGAGATGACAACAGCAGGCGAGCGCTTGCTTGTCGCGAGCAACGGCGTATTCATCGAGATCTTTCGGCCCTGGATCCGGCTCATCCGCCGCATCAGCAGCTACGCCGTCTCAACGGCCATCCCCTATGGGGTTGTCGAGGAGGTGACCGAACTGCTGTGCGGCCGAGTTCCGCCAGAGCTGATCGGCGCCTTTGCCGAGCAGGCGAGGGCGGCGCGTCCCAATGAAACTGGTGGGTGGATTGTCTGGAACCCCGGGACCAAGGTGTTTCGCTTGGTGCCGGTGGTCGTGCTGTCGCATGACAGCGCCAGCCTCCGCTACGACCGGCCGCAACTCCCCGACGGCGAAGTCCTGGTGGCCGATTGCCACTCGCACGGGCGTTTCGCCGCTGGCTTCTCAACGACCGATGACCAAGACGATCGCTTTGACGTGAAGTTTGCGGTTGTGCTTGGCCGCTGTCATACCCGAAGCATGGATGTCGCCTTGCGTCTCTGCGCGAAGGGGATCTTCGAGCGTTCCCGCAACATTCCGGTGTCCTGGTTGGATGCCGTTGGAGAAGCCAATGACTTTGCTGCAGCATAGGATTCCGCCGTGCATGATCAATGGGGCGTGGAAGGTGGTCGTGGTCGGTGCCGGCGGCACGGGCAGCGCCCTGCTGCCGAACCTGGCGCGACTGCACCATGCCATGCTCGAGCTCGGCCATCCCGGTGGCATTGACTGCACCGTCTACGACGACGACACCGTGAGCGAAACCAATGTCGGCCGCCAGGGTTTCTACCCGGCGGACGTTGGCGGCTACAAGGCGCTGTTGCTGGTCAACCGGCTCAACGTCCTCATGGGCACACGATGGGTCGCGGTACCCCGCAAACTGGACGCCGCCGAGGCAGTGCACGCCGATCTGGTGATCGGGTGCGTCGATACCCGTGCAGCGCGAAAAGCGATTCTGTCGGCGAGCGGCCAGGGCGGGGGAGCCTATTACCTCGACTGCGGCAACGAAACGGATCGTGGCCAGGTCATCCTGGGGGAAATCAGGCAACCTCACCCGGGGCGCCTGCCCCACGTTGGGGACCTGTTCCCGGATCTGGTCGACCCGGCTGGCGACAAGGAAGACACCGCGCCGTCTTGCTCGATGGCCGACGCACTGCGCAAGCAGTCATTGGTCATCAACCAGGCGATTGGTGTTCAAGCCTTCAACCTGCTGTGGACGTTCTATCGCACCGGCGCACTCCCGTATTCGGGGGTGTTCGTCAACCTGGCGACCGGCCGGACCAATCCGCTGGCGCTGGACCCGGCGGCTTGGGCGAGATTTGGGTACGTTGACCAAGTTCCGCGCCCGAGCAAAAAGGAAAGCAGCAAGCAGCGCAAGTCGCCGCGCAGCCGCACCGGTGCGGCGCAGGCAACCGCAGTTTGAACACAGCAATGCAGTAACCCGCGCCACGGCCTGTGGCGTGTTCCCTCAAGTCCCATCGGGCGAATGTCCATGCCCGATGGCATGGCTTCGCCCGTCCTCTATCAAGGTGAAACCATGAACAAGCTCTTTGCAACCCTTGCCGCAATCGCCATGCTGAGCGGCTGCGCCGTCGAGCACACGTCCTCCAATGTCTACCGAGGCATGGAGGCGTTGCACGGCGGCCAGGTCGAGCACGCGTCGGTCGTACGGGTGCGTGCTGTCATCATCCAGGGTAGCGTGACGCCGGGCTATGGCGCGTTCTCGGGTCTTGCCGGCATTGCCGGTGCGATCGTGGGCTCCGTCGTTGGCTCGCAGGCCATCGGTGGTGGCCGTGGCAGGTATGTCGCTGCGGCCATCGCCGGCCCAGTTGCGGGTATCGTTGCGCAGCAGGTTGCTGAACGCGCGTCGAACCCCAGCCGGCAGGGCTACGAAATTGTCGTTCGCACGGATCTGGGGCGACTTGTGGCCATCACGCAGGATGCAGATCAACCGTTTGCCCCTGGCGATCGGGTGATGCTCGTGTCCAGCGGCGGCGCCATGCGCGTAACCCGCTAGCAATCCTCGGGCCTCGCCCAACGCAATCAGACGCTCCCCACCATTGGGGTGTTTCCTCAAGGGGCAATCGACCCATCAATCAACAGAAATCTTAACCCGTGCGGGAAAAGCTCCCGTACGGGGAGCGCTTCTCGCGATCATAGGAGAAACGAAATGGGCAATCGTTCGATGACTTACATCATCCTGGCAAGGGGTGTGAGGCTAACGGACGACGTATCTCGATATCTGAAGGATAGCGTGGTGTTGTCCGATGAACGCGGACGACTTTTCGTCTATGAGAGCAATTTCATACCGATATGGGCCCGCGATGCACTGGGCCTCGCGTGCACGCTGGATTTGGAGAAAGCGGTTGCAATTCAGCGGTTCCTTGGCACGCTTCCACGCGACGCGCTCTACATGAAGCGCGAAGGCACAGAGTGTGGCACTCGGGGCCGTTCAATGACGAGCCTGACGTGGAGGAAATCGACGCAGCGTATGCGGAAGCGCTGTCCGAAAATGGTAGCGATGAGACCTCAGGGCCGTCGACCCTCGCAAATGATGTTGAGGCGGGCTAACCGTTAGCCCATCAATCTGAAACCCACGCCCGCCGTGCTCCCCCTTGTGGGGCGCCGGCGGGCTTTCTATTTCCGGGGATTGCCGTGAATGGCAACGGCCGATACCGCGCTGTAGGCCTATCGTAAGAGTTGCTAGACCAGCTCGGATTTTTTCAGATCAGAGTTCCCCTGTTCGAGCCACTGCACCCGCTCCATGCCTGTCCTGAGAGCAGTCGGCACCGGTCGCCCGTCGATGCCGCCGGCATTGCTTGACGCCCGATATGTGTCGTAGGCGACGCGGATATGGGAGGGGCTTCTTCTGTTTGGTGGCGTGCGGGATGGGGAGCCGAGGCGGTGACGGTATAGTTCACGGAACGATAGGAAGGCCGAGTTCGGCCAGGAAGCGTCGTTGGCCCGTGCGGTCACCCGATCGTTCGAACGTCGGCTTCAGCCACGTCAGCGGACTTTGAGGCGAAACCTCGCCTTTTCAGCCGACCGGGCGAATAACCAAAGAATTGCCTGAACGCATGGGCGTAAGCGCCTTCGCCGGAGTAACCTAGGGCAACGGCAATATCGAGGAGGCGTCGATACCCCTGGCGATGCAGTTCCAGCGCTTTGGTCATGCGGGCATGAATTCTCCATTGCTGGAACGACCGCCCCGTTAATCTCAAGAAGGCGCGCTGCAGGGTTTTCTCGCTAGCGCCTGCCTGTGTTGCCCATTCCGCCAGTGTGCGGGTATCCGCAGGGTCTTTCTCCAGCGCGCGACAGATGAGCGCGATACGCGGATCGTCCGGAATCGGCACGCCAGCTGCCTCACGAGGGGCCTCGCAGATTTCTTCCACGATGACGAGGGTTTTCCAGTGGCGCACTTCGGGCCGGATAGCGAGTTCGGCCCAACGCCCGGCATCGAGTATTAATTCCCTGAGCAGTGGGCTGACGAAGGTTACCGAGAACGCCGGCTCGGAAAGCAGGCTCGCATCGATATACACGCTGTGATAGCGGTAGGGACGCTCCATAAGCACGGCGTGTGGCATCTGCGGCGGAATCCATGCCGCCTGGCTAGGACCCAGGCGCACCAGGTGATGCTCGGTCTCGAGCAGAGTGGCGCCGTGTTCCGGGTAGAGCAACTGGCCACACGCGTGAGTATGGAGTGAAGTTTCCCCCGACTTGCCTTCACGCACCACCGCACGCAACAGCTCCCCATCCATCGCGACGGGCAGAGTGAGCGGGACGGACTTCATATGTCGGTTCCTCGCCGAAAACTGACTGATTTCAGGCGGCGCCGCATGGACGCGATCCATATAGTTCCTGCGATGTAACGGAGGAATGTCATGATAGAGAGTACCCGCCGTCAGCTTATGGCAGCTATGGCATTGACTGGCCTCGCATGGAGCGTGACGGGCTTCACACAACGGTTTCCGGAGAAGCTTATCACCATCGTGGTCGCCTATCCACCAGGCAGCGATACCGATGTCATGGCACGCTTGTACGGCGAAAAGCTCGCTTCGCGGCTAAGGCAGCCGGTGCTTGTCGTCAATCGCGCGGGTGCTTCGGGCATGGTCGGTAGTAGCTATGTGGCGCACGCGGCGGCCGATGGCTATACGTTGCTATTTGCGCCGTCGACGTTCGCGACGGCCCCGCTGGTGTTGAAACGGGCGGACAGCGTTGGCTACAACCCGGTCACGGATTTCGCGTCCGTCATTCAGACGAGCACGTCGTCCATGCTCCTGGTTGCCAATCCTTCTGCAGGTTTCAAGAATCTGGCCGACGTGCTGCAAGCGTCAAAGCAAGGCAAAGCCTTGACGTATGGCACTTCTGGCTCGGGATCGCCCATGCATATCCTTGGCGAATGGCTCAATCGGGCGACGGGGGCCAAGCTGCAACATGTACCGTACAAAGGGGTCGTGCCATCGGTTACCGACGTCGTCGCCGGGCACATTCCCGTCGCGTTCGTCACTGTCGGCGTCGCACGCGAGTATCTCAGGGCGGGTAAGCTGGCAGCCATCGCGGTTGCCGATCCGGGCCGTTCGCCCTTCCTGCCCGACGTGCCCACCATCGCGGAGTCCGGCTATCCCGAGGTGCGGCTGAGAGCCTGGAATGCGTCCTTCGCCCCTGCGGGCACACCGGCGCCAGTAGTGCGGTTGCTCAATGAGCAGTTGGCCGAGGTACTGCGCTTGCCCGACGTGATCGAGAAGCTGGCCGGGCTATCTGCGGTGCCCGCCGGAGGGCTGCCCGAGAGTCTGGGAACCCAGGTTGCGTCGGACTACGACCAGCTGGGCCAGCGTATACGAGAACTGCGGATTCAGGCGGATTAAACTGCGAGGGAATGACCGTGACGCTCCGATCTGTCCAGACAGCCTCCCACTGGGGCGTCTACAACGTAATTACCAACGAGCACGGCGCGATCGTCGATACTGTGCCATTCGCCGCTGATCCAAATCCTGCGACCTTTGTCGGCGGCCTGCCTGAGATCGTGCGTGGACGTTTGCGCATCGACCAGCCCTACATCCGGTCTGGCTACTTGCGCACGCGCAAAGGGGGAGGCCGTGGCAGCGATTCGTTTGTGCCTGCTAGCTGGGAACAGGCGCTGAGCCTCGCCGCCGCAGCACTCGCCGGTGTCAAGGCGGAGCATGGGAACGAGGCCATCTACGGCGGGTCTTACGGATGGGCAAGCGCCGGGCGGCTGCATCACGGCCCCAGCGTGCTGAAGCGCTTTCTGGGTTTACATGGCGGGTATGTGGACAAGCGCGGCAATCATAGTTTTGGCGCGGCGCTGGGCATCATGCCGTATGTCCTGGGGCGCAGCGACATTACCCAACTGGTGCCCTCATGGCCAGAAGTGGCCGCTTCGACGCAACTGATGGTGATGTTCGGGGGAGCCGCCCTGAAGAACACCCAGCTTGACCCCGGCGGTGCTGTCGTCCATGACAACCCGGACTGGTATCAGAAGGTAAGCGGCGGGCGTCCCCTGTTCGTCAGCATCAGCCCATCCCGTGCCGACCTGCCGGCCGGGCTGCGGGGAGACTGGATACCGATACGGCCGCAAACCGATACCGCCATGATGCTGGGCATCGCCCACACTCTGGCGACGGAAGGTTTGCACGACCGCGACTTCCTGGCCCGCTATTGCGAAGGCTACCGCTACTTCGAGGACTATCTGCTGGGACGAGGCGGCGGAGGCCCACGCAATGCGGAATGGGCTGAGGGCATCACCGGAGTTCCCGCAGCCCAGATTCGAGCGCTTGCCAGGAGAATGGCCGCCAGCCGCACCATGATCAATCTGAGCTGGTCGGTGCAGCGCTCGGATCATGGCGAGCAGCCGGTATGGATGGTGATTACGCTGGCCGCCATGCTTGGCCAGATAGGACTGCCAGGAGGCGGCTTCAGCATAGGCTTCGGCGCGGTGAACGGCATGATGGCGCCGCGCGTCGAGGGCATGCCCAGGCCAACGCTTCCGCTTGGGCCAAATGCAGTCAAGACCTATGTGCCGGTTGGTCGGGTAGCGGACATGTTGCTGCATCCAGGACAGCAGATTGAGTGTTTCGGGCAGACGATCACTCTACCGAAGATCAAGCTGCTTTATTCCGTCGGCGGCAATCCGTTCCACCACAATGCGAATCTCAACCGATTTCTGCAGGCTTGGCAGACCCCCGATACCGTGATTGTCCATGAACCCTGGTGGAATCCGGCGGCCAAGCATGCCGACATCGTGTTGCCGGCCACTACGACAATGGAACGCAACGATATTCTTGCTCACGAGAATTCGCCGTATTGGCTCGCCATGCGCCAGGTTATCCCCCATGTAGGGAGCGCAAGAAACGATCTTGACATCCTTGCCGAACTGGCCAGCAAGCTTGGCTTCGGTCAATCGTATACAGAGGGGAGGGATGAATCGGGCTGGCTGCGGCATATGTATGGCGTGGCTGCGGGCAAAGCCCGGAATGCTGGCTTTTCCCCCCCTGACTTCGATACATTCTGGGCCGCCGGGCAGTTTGTTTTTCCCCAGCCGGATGTCGGGCCCGTGCTGTTGGAGGCATTCCGTTGTGATCCGGTACGCCATCCTCTCGCGACACCCTCCGGCAAGATCGAACTCTACTCGCGCACCATCGAGCAGTTCGGCTATGACGATTGCCCGCCCCATCCTGCCTGGCTGGAACCCGAAGAATGGTTGGGTGGTTCGCAGGCGGCGAAGTTTCCGCTGCATCTGTTGTCCAATCAGCCCGCCACGCGCCTGCACAGCCAGCTTGACCCCGCCCTGCCCAGCAGGATGAGCAAGATCGCCTCGCGTGAGCCGATCGCTATCCATTCCGTCGACGCGGCGGCGCGAGGCATCTGCGCGGGCGACGTCGTGAGAATCTTCAACGAGCGCGGGGCTTTCCTGGCGGGCGCTGTGATTGCGGACTACCTCCTGCCCGGAGTGCTTCAAATTGCCACTGGTGCCTGGTATGACCCGCTGCATGCCGGTCAGCCCGGCACGCTCGAGAAACACGGCAATCCGAATGTCGTGACCTTGGACAAAGGGACTTCCCGCCTGACGCAAGGCTCGGTGGCGCAAACGGCTCTGGTCGATATCGAGAAATACGCCGACCCGCCCCCGGTCAGTGCATTTGACACGCCTGAAATAGAAAACTGTTCCTGGGAATGAGACGGCCTCTATGCCGTCCGCGGGGACCGGTTTCCTCCCAAGCAAGGCGAGCAGCTTTGCCGCGCTTGGCCCGGGAATCGCCTTGTTGGGAACCAGCATCAGCGCAACGAGGCTGGGGCGAGGACATGTCAAAGGCGCCGTGCATTTGCTTGTCGATGAACCGCCCCAGCTTCGTCGGCGCCGGGCGTGGAAAACGGTGCAGGACTTCACGCTCTATCGAACAGGCCTTCTCCGCGGCGTAGCTCCCTAGCGTCATCGCCATGCAAGCGCGAAGGGGCGCTACTAGCTCCTTCAGACGTTCAAAGAATCAATCCCGAATGTCCGTGAAGGGAAGTGGCCGACCGGCTTCTCATCCCTCGCCGCCCGCTTCCGGCAAGTTTCAGGCATTCGCAATAGCAAGCGGCGACAACCGTTAAGGGTCGGCTTGAGCCCTTCGTTCACCCCGGAAATTGGCATCCTTAAAAAGAGTTTGGCGAACTATCAGGCGTGCCGCCCCCCCGGCACGAAGCCCAGAGCGTCTTCGCGCTCCCGCGAGCGGGTGGCTGGGGCAAACTCCTTGGCCGCGCGGGCGACGGTAGATGCCAACGGGCCAGTGGATTTATCGGGATTGCATAAGGCAACAGGTCGTCGTATCGACAGACCAGCCGATCAGAGAGGAACCGAAGCTGTCCCCCTGGAGGGTACGGAATTTTTATGAGAAGATTGTGCGCCACAAGCGCAGCGAGAGGACATCAGGCTCTGTAATGCGCCCGGGTTTTTCCATATTTGCCAGGATCCAACCATAGGCGATGCATTTTCTCGAACAGAGTGCAGTGCCGTGACACTGATCGAGAACTCAACCGGTCGCTGGAAGGAAATGCATATGTCTAGCCTTCCAAAGCTTAGAATGCCCCGTTGGCGGGTCGTTGGCGGGACCCTCGCCTGGCGCCGAACAAGGAAAAGCGGTAAATTATGCTCGCGTCTCCCAACCCATGGGGCAACCGGCTGGCTCGCCATCCCGCTTAGCGGAAACTCTTTTGCAAAATCCAACGGACGAGAAGGTCGCGGAACCGGCAGCGGACGGCAGTTCTTCCTCCAAGAATTTGTCACGTCACAATGACGCAGCATCCAGCATCAATCCTTCTCGAATCGACGCAAGGCGCTCGCGGCAGGACTGAATATCGTCTGGACTGCGAAAGTGTGACGGTCGCATCTGGCGGCCTCGTGGTCGATGGCGTGGACATACGGCGCCTGCTGGCTCTCAGTTGGGCGCCGGAATTTGTGTCCTTCGATGCTTGGGGCCAACGCCACCGCTACAAAGTCGGCCCCATGGCACTCGTACGCCCGCGGCGCGCATTGTTCCAATTCGCTTAGTGCGCCAGCATCACCCTGGTGCGCTGCCATAAGCACCGCCCATGCTAGATACAAGAGGCCGACCATGAGAGAGCAGGCGGCCAAAGCCCAATAACAGCGGACACCATGGTGGGGCGCCCTTCACCGTCTTGGCGGTGCTTGCACGCTCTCGGGCGCTTTCAAGATTCAAGCTTATTGTTGCGCCACGTATCCACGCTGCGAACCCCCTCGGAGGTGGGGGTACCGAGGATAAGCGCCTGGTGCCGAATACCTTCTTTCGACTGGCCGCTGTTGCGCTATGTCGCGTAGGACGTGCGCCTTAGCCCCGTCGCCCGACTGCTTTGAGGACGGACTGTCCGCGATGGGTGAGACGAGGGCTTGCTTGGCCTGAGGAGCCTTTCTCAATCGTGACGAGTTGGTGCCCTACCAGCGCGTCAATTGCCATGGGGTCCAAGTAAAAAGGGTCAGGAGAATCCTTGACCAAGATCAGTGTGGCGATTTCATGAGGACTCAGCATATTCGCCTCCCGCGTGTTCTTATGTTTGCCGGGTTCGTCGGGGGAAGCTATGGTACTTGCGTCGGATCAGACTCCTCAATATATGACAGGTAACAGTTTGTGTCGCTTGATTGGCGCCAAAACGCAGGCGAAGTTCCGGACTGGCAGGCGAACTTTGCCGCAGCATCTATGGCGGTTCAGGGGAAGACTTACGCGCCGAACTAAATCGCAGCCGCCGCACACACGCATGTGCAGTTGGGTAGCCAACGTGCGCTAGCTTGCCATCTTCTCACCATGGACTGAGCCACCAACGCTTTCGTGGCCGAAGAGGATCGCAGTGCAGACCGCAGCATATTCGAACGCGATTCCCCTCTCCCAGCGCCCTCCCTGTCGACCAGATCGTGTCGAGCAACCTGCCTGGCCGCCCTAACTCCTCGGCAATAACATCATCGAGGCATTCAGGCAGCACTGTTGCCTGCTTGTGTTCCGGACCTGCCGGAGGCCTTGTGAGTATCTAAGGCCTTACCAGATCCGACCGCACAGACAATCGCGCTGCATTGCAGCGCGTGACATTCAAGGTGCTCATATCAGTTTTTGAGGGCTTTAATACAGATCTGCAGGGGACCTGTCTGCACCACTTATGCGCCGCCGCACAGGACCGGACCGATGCCCCCGCCTCGCTCTGGCTTTTTTCGTCCGCCCCCCTTGAGATCAGTCTTCGCTGGCTGTCGCGACAATGCGCCTTCCTCGCAACTTCTGGACGATTGGCCCGACTGGCCTCCAGCCCCTTGTCCTTGTTACGAGGTGATGAAATCGCTTTGGGTCCGTGGACTACTTGCGGCCATAAGCGTCCTAGTGTTTACCCGATTTGTATTATCGAATGTATGCACCAATAATCCTGCCCTCAGCCGGCACCATATTGGCGCATCGACGCTCCAGGGCCATGTTGAAGAACAACAAAAGAGGAGGGCCACATGTTTCGATTCGAGTATGGGACGACCAATGTCTACGCGCTGCTTGGCTTCGCGGACGCCGAGGAAATTCCGTTAAAGGCGGAAATCGTGAAGGACATGACGGTATGTATGAGAGCCGCGGGCATGACCTTGTCCGACGCTGCAGCCATGCTCGAGACGCTTCAGTCGGATCTCGCCCTGGTTCTCTGCGGTAAATTTCAAGACATTCGAGCAGACGAGTTGCGCGGTTGGCTCGCGCGCCTTACCTCCCGGTTGTGGTGATTGCAGCGCCATCACCCAAAAGAGAGTTGTCCGGCCAAGCCGGTATCTAGCCATTCGGTGCCCCAAACAGTCGAATGACACAGAACGGAAAAATAACCGCGCTAGCCTGTCGCGGCAGCGTTATTTGTTGGCGCCATGTGCATACGTGGTGGTAGTGGTGGTAGTGGTCGAAAGCCGAACACAGAATCGGCGGGACGGTCGGAAGATAGGGGTCATACAAACTTTGACAGAGACAAGCCGGATGACGAAACGAATTGCATTGGTGACTGGTGGTATGGGAGGTTTGGGGGAGGCTGTCAGCGTTAGGCTGCACGACGCCGCCTACGACGTGGTCGTGACTCACACGCCAGGGAACCCGAATGTGCACAACTGGCTAGCCACCATGGAAGCTGCCGGCCGCAATTTCCGTGCGTACGCGCTAGACGTTGCGGACTACGATGCCTGCCAGACAACGATGGCAAAGATTCTTGCCGAGGTCGGCCAGGTCGACATCTTGGTTAATAACGCCGGCATCACCCGCGACATGGCCTTCAAGAAGATGGATAAGGTCAACTGGGACGCCGTGGTTCGCACCAACCTGGATTCGGTGTTCAACGTGACCAAGCCTCTGTGTGAAGGCATGGTGGAGCGGGGCTGGGGGCGCATCATCAATATCTCGTCCATCAATGGTTCGAAGGGCGCGTTCGGGCAAACCAACTATGCGGCCGCGAAGGCGGGCATGCACGGGTTCACGAAGTCGCTCGCGCTGGAGGTGGCTCGCAAGGGGGTGACGGTCAACACGATCTCTCCGGGTTACTTGGCGACCAAGATGGTCACCGCCGTGCCGCAGGAGATCATGGATACAAAGATCCTGCCTCAGATTCCGGTGGGGCGCCTTGGCAAACCGGAGGAAGTGGCAACCCTGGTTGCCTATCTGTGCTCCGAGGATGCGGCCTATGTGACCGGATCCAATATTGCGATCAACGGCGGGCAGCACATGCAATGACCGACGGGGCGGAACATGGTTCTGCCCCCTTTGCGACTCCGTATCGCGGGAGCACATAGAGGTCTACTTCACACGCGATTCACCATCAGTGCCCGCCTTTTAAGTGAAGACGACTGAGTGTCCAAACGCGTGTCGGTAGAGCGAAAAATCATTCACCATCGGAGAGCAGCGTGATCTTTACTCAGGAACAAATCTTGTCGGTACAACGATCCAACCTCGAATCCCTGTGCAGCCTGACATCCAAGGCCATCGAAGGCTTTGAGAAGCTCGTTGAGCTGAATATACAAGTCGCGAAAACGGCTCTGACGGAAAATCTGGACGGCGCTAAGCGCGCGCTCTCCGCCAAGGAGCCGCGGGATCTGCTTGAGGTCCACGCGTCGCTGGTGCAGCCGGCTGGCGAGAAGGCTATGGCTTACGCCCGCCACCTCTATGAGATCACATCGGAAGCGCAGAGAGAGTTCGCCAAAGTGGCAAGGGCTATGTTGACTGAGGGCTCACAGAACCTGCGAGAGACTGTCGACAACCTCGCCAAGAATGCGCCGGCCGGCACGGAATCGGCCGTGGCGATCGTGAAGTCGGCGATTACCGCCGCCGACAATGCCTACGAGTCGGTCGAGAAGGCCGCGGCACAAGCCGTGGAATTTGCTGAATCCAATATCCAGGCCGCCGCTACTGTGGCAACGAATGCCGCACAGCAAGTCGGCGTGACGGCTCGTACCGCCTCGAAGAAGACTTCGACTTCCGCCTAATCCTGCTGCAGCGATCCTCTGAAGCCCGGCCTGCCTCGGTCGGGCTGACTTCCTCTTGCCGGGCGCGTGAAACCGGCGATGCGTCAGCGCACGGCCTTCCCGGATTCATAGTTGAACTCGTAGAAGCCCATAGCAGGGGCGACGCTACCTGGCCGTTGGGTATTCAAGTATTGGACCTCGGAACAGGAGCAGGCGATCATTCATGCGGTCAGCGGCGGCCGTCCCCTTGTCGGTCAAGCGGACCTCCCGACATTCGCTGCCGGGTCTCCAGTCTCCCCCTCAGCGGCGGCGGCAAGGACGCGACCGCATGCGACGGTCTAGCGCATCATGACGATCCCGCCAAGGATGGCCAAGACAACCACCAGGACAATAACCAAGTGTATACATCCCTTTCGCGTGTGCGGCAGGTCGTCGATGCCATTCGATTAGATGACCGCGAGATGACCGCGGCCATTTTAGCGCAGAAACATTGTCTCGAAGAGCTGGTATGATGCATTTTGGCAAGACTTCTAGTGTACGGGCGGATGGTGAAATCGAAGGTCAGGGCCACAGTAGTTTGCGCTCGCGGCGACCGTGTGCTGCTTGTTTCTAAGGACGGAAACAAATGGGCTCTGCCTGGTGGTCGCCCGAGCAAGGACGAGACATTCGCTGATGCAGCAGGCAGAGAACTGGAGGAAGAGACGACCCTGGTCGCCAAGGGGCTTGGCTTCTTGTTTCAGGTAGTCGGCGCGACGACGGTGCATCACGTTTTTAGAGCAAACATCGGCAAGACTGCCGCTCCGAAGCCGAGCAAGGAAATTGAGCGTTGCCAGTGGTTCTCGCTTGCGGAGATCGATGAGATCGTCGTCAATCCCACAACACGCCATATCGTTGAGTCGTTTTTTGCGGTACGCCGACGCTGAATGCTTGGAACGCCCGTGGCAGAATAAAGCGGCCGTGCCCATGAGAAATCACTGCCTTCTGGATTCCGTCGGCACTACGATGTGAGTGACTTCGTCAGGAAGAAAGCTCCTATACGCTAGCGAAAGCGCAATGGTCCGCTTTGGCCGAACTTCGGTCGTTCGCAGAGCAGTGTGCGAATGACCGTGAAGGGTCCGGGAAGAGCCGTCTGCTACCGTGGCGGCTGGCGTGCGTCCCGGCTCGCTACTTCCCATAATCGATATGGTTTGCATAATCGGCCATTTCGGTCATTTCGGCCGTTCGCTTCAGTCGCAGCGCTCAGGTGCTTTGGCCGAGAAGCGGATATCGGTAGCCCTCCGGCCAACGACACTGCCCATCCTTAGGGCACACGTTGTGCCCAGCTGCGCGTGGTGGAGACGGGCTACCGCTGATTCATCAGCACCGCGCTCAGATATTGTCATTGCGGATTGTGAAATTTACCTCACATTCACCTTGCGCGCTGGTACGCGTCGCCTAAACTGAACGAGCGGGTGACATTCAGACTGCGACTTAGTTCCCCACGCCGATGCGCAAGCTATGTGTAACGTAATCACTGAGTGGATTGGAGAGGAAATCTATGAAGAAGACTCTGTTCCCGGTCATCGCGGCGATATTGATGGCTATCCCGGCAACATCAGCGTTTGCCCATAAAGATACCCCTGGAATCATCGGTGAGCACGACATGACTGGAACCGTGAAACAGATTGACCACAAGAAAGGGACGTTGACACTCCAGACCAAGGGCGGCCCCACTCTGCACTTGCATTTTCCAGCGGACGACCTCAAGGACGTCAAAAATGGGGATGCCATAACCGTTCATCTTGGCTTCACCAAGGGCGGAGATGGGAATAAGTAGTCATTCTTTTTCCTAGGGTATCCTCACTTCGAGAGTCGCCAAAATGCGTGCGGCGAAATTTCCATTTCGGCGACCCTCTATCATACATAGCACGAAGAAACACTTGGCTTTCAGGCCTCGCCGCCAGACAGTTCGCGCAGATGACGGAAAAGAATAATCAATGAAAGACATTATTAATTAGCGACCGTGCCATGGAGTCTCCGCAGTTAATGGTGGACTAAACATGATAAATGCCGTCAAAAACAAACTCATCGGTAGTTTGATAATTGCGGTGGTCACTCAGGTGTTATTCAGTTCGCCCTCTTACGCCCACGGCGTCGTCGGCAAGCGCTTCTTGCCCGCCACCATCACGGTGGACGATCCGTTTGTGGCCGATGAGATGAGCTTCGTGGTTGGGCACCGCAAGCTTCCACTGGACGAAAAAAGCAACGCGACTTCAGGTGGCGGCGAAGCGGGGCAACCTGCCGGTACGCCGGGGGTTCATACCACGACGTTTTCCACCGAACTCAGTAAGCGCATTACCCCCGACTTTGGCATCTCGCTCGGCGCCACCTATCAACGCGTCAGGCCCAGCGACGATACTGTCGCCCAACATGGTTTCGCCAATCTTGGGCTTGGACTCAAGTACCAGTTGATCAAGAATGCGGAGCATGAAGGGATTCTTTCCCTGGGGCTTGATGCCGACCTCGGTGGTACCGGCAGCCACCGGGTCGGCGCTGAATCCTTCTCTACCATTTCCCCGGCGATCTTCTACGGCAAGGGCTTTGGCGATCTGCCGGACGCGATGAAATATTTGCGGCCGCTGGCAATCACCGGCATTCTCTCGCCAGAGTTGCCCACGCTGCGCTCAGAACCTGACAGGCTGAACTGGGGCTTCACAGTACAGTACAGCCTGCAGTATCTGCAGTCCTACGTAAAGGACGTCGGACTCGGCGCCCCATTCGACCGCCTCATCGCGCTGGTCGAGGTCCCGGTGAAAACCTGCATCAGCAAAGATTGTTCCGGTCAGACGACCGGCACGGTGAATCCCGGTTTCATGTGGTTTGGCAAATATATGCAGGTCGGCCTGGAAGCGGCGATTCCGGTCAATAGGCGGGTGGGGCCACGACATCGGGGTATTCATTCAGCTTCACCTGTTTCTGGACGATATGTTTCCCAAGGGCTATGGGAAGCCATTCCTGCCATGACACGAAGGTACAGGCGATGAGAGCCCGGTTGGCTGCCGCTGCACTGTGGGGTCTGCTCTGGTCCCAAACGGTTGCGGCACATGCCTTTCCGGAGCGGGCGGAACCCCGCGTGGGGGCGGTCACAGAGAGTTTGCCCAGCCATGTTCGCATCTGGTTCGATGCGGATCTCGAGCCCGCCTTCAGCACCTTGCGCGTGCTCGACGCGCAGGGGCGACAGGTCAACCGGGACTCCGGGCAGGTCAATGCTGAGCACGCTCGTCTGCTCGAGGCACGCCTGCCACCGCTGGCTCCAGGCGCCTACCACGTGTTCTGGCGCGTGATCGCCCGTGATGGCCACGCGACGGAAGGAGACTACTCTTTTACAGTTGGGCGATAGACCACCATGGACCACACGATGATGGCAACAAACGTTGGCAGCATCGTGGTCACCGCGGCCGATCTGCTCGCGCTGACCACGTGTATCGGCGTCCTCGGCTTCCGCATCTGGGTTGTCGCATTCAAGGACAGGACGTCGTATCCTTCGCCCGATTTCCTGATGCCGTTATGGTGGACGCTTGGCATCTGCCTGGCAGTGCTCACCCTCAGCAGCATCGGCGAACTGCTGCGGCGCGCCCTGGAGATGAGCGGCCGCCCAATTGGAGAACTCGCGCCAATGCTGCCTGCTGTACTATCCAAGACCCACTTTGGGCGCGTCTGGCTGCTCCGTCTTATCGCACTAGCGGTGTTGTGGCTGGGCTGGCGACAAAGGCGTGGCCTCGATTCACCAGGCGTCTCGGCTGCGATGTTGGCGGCAGCCTGCCTGATTGCAGCCAGCAGAAGCTTGTCCGGCCACGCGGCGGACTGGGGTGACATCACGATCCCCGAACTGGTGGACTGGATGCATCTTCTGGCCGTATCCCTCTGGGGCGGCAGCCTGATCGCCCTTACCGTCACTGGATTTCACACCCTTACCGAACGCGCCGATGAGCGGCGCCAGGTCGTGGCTGCCATGGTGAGCCGCTGGTCGGCGCTCGCTGGCGCGGCGCTGGCCGTGGTCATCCTGACCGGTATTTACAACGCCTGGCTTGAAGTGCAGAGTTTCGAGGCGTTGTTGACAACGGCGTATGGACGCCTTCTGCTGGTCAAGCTGTCGCTGGTCCTGATCATCGTCACGCTGGGCGCTGCCAATCGCTATCTTAGCCTCCCTTCGTTGCACGCCTGGGCGACCGGCGCGGCCAGCATCGACAAGCCATCGAGCCTATTGGCGACGATCCTGTCTTTCCTTACCCTGGAGTGGAGTCGGCAGAGAACGCACCGCCCACTGAAGCGATTTGTGCGCAGGGCGATGTTGGAAGGAATCTTCATCATTGGGGCGATAATCTGCGTGGCCGTGCTCGTCGGCCAGATGCCCGCCCGGCATGTCAATCGCATGCCGGCCGGTCACCCCATGCATACCAGCGGCGTGGCTCCTCGCGTGCTGATTTGCCGGTCATCCCACGCCGATGGTGTAGCCGACCCATACCTGCGCGCCGCGGCGCTATGTCGCACCCGCCTGCGGCGGGCCGGCACATAAAATGAAGGCGCTCTCGGCGCGGGAGGCCCCAATATGGGGAGCGCACTGGGCGCGAGCTACAAAGACGATAATAAGGTTGTCCTGTGAATAGAAATCACATTGCACTAGCCGCCTCGGCAGCGCTGATGGGTCCTGGTCTTGCCGGCGCGCAGGTCGCCGCTCCCGAGCCGCTGCAAGAGGTAGTGGTCTCGGCCAAGTCCGACCGCAGCGAGACGCCGGGCACGCCGCCAAATACGCCGTCGCCGGCCTACGGCATCAGCAGCGCCCGGATGGCGGACTTCAATGTGGTGAACCCGGAGGACGCGCTGAAATACGCGCCAAACCTCGCGGTGCGCAAGCGCTTCATTGGGGATATCAATTCGATCATCTCGGTGCGCAGCACCAGCTCGCGCCAGTCGGCGCGAGGCCTAGTCTATGCGGACGGGCTGCTCCTGTCCAACCTGCTAGGTTCGGATTTCACCTTCCCGCCGCGCTGGTCGCTGGTCAACGCCGCCGAGATCGAGCGCATCGACGTGCTGTATGGCCCGTACTCTGCACTGTATCCGGGCAATTCGCTAGGCGCGACGGTATTGATTTCCACGCGCACCCCTGAAAAATTCGAGGGCGATGCCAGCGTCCAGCTATTTACCCAGCGTTTCGGCCTGTATGGAACGCACGAGAATTTCAACGGGTTTCACGCCAATGCCTACGTGGGTGACCGCGTCGGCGCGTTCTCCTACCTTGTGAGCGTGGATCGGCAAGGCAGCACGAGCCAGCCGCTGAGCTTCTATACCGCGGCGCGCTCGACCACCCGCGCCGGCTCCGCCGACAAGCCGGTCACCGGTGCGTTCTTCGACAAGGACCAGACAGGCGCCGACCGGGTCGTGATGGGAGTGAACAGCGAGGGTGTCACGCACACCATCCAGGACCAGCTCAAGGTCAAGCTCGGCTACGACATTACCAAGACCCTGCAGGCCCAGTTCACCGCCGCCTACTGGCAGCAGAACCGCTCCAGCACCACTGGCAGTTACCTGCGCGATGCCGCTGGCAACGTGGTATCGAACGGCAATGTGAATATCGGCGGCAATCGCTATGTGATCCCTGCCAATGCCTTTGCACCCAGCAACGGCGAGGACGCGCGCTGGCTCTACGGCCTGTCGCTGCGCACGCGCAACCAGACTGGCTGGAACTTCTCCGGTACAGCCTCCCTGTTTGACGTGAGCAAGGACATCAGCCGCACCGCCAATACCGCCGGCACCGGGCCGGGCACGGTGACCTTCGGCGATGGCACCGGCTGGCGCACCTTAGACCTGAAGGCCGATCACCGCCCCGAAAATCTGCCGGGCGGGCACTGGTTCACCTTCGGCTATCACTATGACAACTACCGGCTGAGCAATACGACCTACAACACCTCGGACTGGCAGGCGGCCACCCTTACTGCCTTCAACAATGCCTTTGCCGGCAAGACCGAGACGCAGGCGCTCTATGCGCAGGACGCCTGGTATTTTGCCGAGGACTGGAAGCTGATCCCCGGCGTGCGCTACGAACACTGGCGCGCCTACGATGGCAGCCGCAGCCAGCCCGGCGTGAACCTGGGGTACCCGGAACGCAGCAAATCCAACTGGTCGCCCAAGCTGGCGCTGGAGAAGGCGTTTGGCCAGGACTGGCTGGCCCGTCTCTCGCTGGGCCAGGCCTATCGTTACCCGACCGTCAGCGAGCTGTTCCAGGGCAGAATCACCGGCACCTCGCTGATCAACAACGATCCGAACCTGAAGCCCGAGCGCTCGTTCTCCAAGGACCTGACCTTCGAACGCACGCTGGACGCATCGCATTTGCGCTTGTCGCTGTACGAGGACGACATCCACGACGCGCTGGTGAGCCAGACCAATACCACCGTGTTCCCGACCGTGACCAGTTTCCAGAACGTCGATCGCGTGCGTACCCGCGGCATCGAACTGGCCTACGACGCGCGCGACCTTTTCATCAGCGGCTTCGACTTGGCCGCCAGCGGCGCCTACAACCATTCGAAGACGCTGGAGAATGCCAAAAACCCGACCTCGGTGGGCAAGTATTTCTACCGGATCCCGCAATGGCGCGCCAACCTGGTTGGCACCTATCGCATCACGCCGGCCTGGGCGGGCACGCTGGCCATGACCTATTCCGGGCGGCAGTACAATACGCTCGACAATTCGGACGTCAATCCCGACACCTTCGGCGGCACCAGCAGCTTCCTGACCTTCGACGTCAAGCTGACCTACCGGCCCGCCAGGAATGTGCGTCTAGGGCTTGGCATCGATAACGTGACCGACCAGCGCTATTACGTCTATCACCCGTATCCGGGCCGGACATTCTACGCCGAGGCGAAGGTCTCCTTTTAAGCGCCTGACGAGAGCGATAACAACCATGAAAGGCTCCCGCCTCATCCTCGCCGGTCTGATGGCCTTCGCCACAATGGCGGGCACGGCCCAGACCCAGACCCACGCCCACACCCACACCCATACCCCTACCCCTACCCAAAAGATGAGCGAACTCGGCAGCGGCGCTGCGTTCGATCGGGACGGGCGGCTGTGGGTTGCCTACAAGGATGGCCCCTATGTTGCGCTGCAATCGTCGGCCAACTTCGGCCGCAGCTTCGGCCCGGTGCAGCACGTCAACAGCGCGCCGGAGCTGGTCGCGGCAGATAACGACAGCCGGCCCAAGGTGGCAATCGGACGCGACGGCGAGATCTTCGTCACCTGGACCCAGCCGCTGGCCAAGCCCTACACTGGATTTATCCGTTTCGCCCGCTCCACCGATGGCGGCAAGTCCTTCGCCGCGCCGCTGACGGTACACGCCAACCGCGACGAGATTACGCATCGCTTCGATGCCATCGCGGTGGACCGCGCAGGCCGGATATTCGTGAGCTGGATCGACAAGCGTGACGTGGTAGCCGCCGAGGCGCGCAAGCAGCCATACGCGGGAGCTGCCATCTACTACGCGGTTTCGACGGACCATGGCACGACGTTCCAGGGCGACTACAAGATTGCGGACCAGTCGTGCGAATGCTGCCGCATCGCCATGTCGGCCACTCCCGACGGCAAGATGCTGGCACTGTGGCGCCACGTGTTCCCGCCCAACGCGCGCGACCATGCGCTGGCTTTGCTGGGCGCCGACGGCACCGCCACAGGCTTCCAGCGCGCCACCTTCGACGACTGGCGCATCGATGCGTGCCCGCATCACGGCCCGGGCGCCTCGGTGGCGCCGGACGGCACCTTGCACCTGGTCTGGTTCAATGTGCGCGAGGGCAAGCCGACGGTTTCGGTAGGTCGCTGGAAAGACGGCAAGTTGCTGGCGCCGCGCCCGCTCGACGATCCGCGTGCGCAGCATGCCGACATCGTCGCACTGGACGACAATGAGATCGCGGTGGCGTGGAAGTCGTTCGACGGGCAGCAGACCCGCTTGTCCGCCATGCTCTCGCACGACGGCGGCAAGACCTGGCAAACGCGGCAGGTGGCCCGCACCGATCGCGACTCCGACCAACCGCATCTGCTGCAGCACGCAGGCCGCGCCTACGTTTTGTGGCGTACCGAAGCCGAAGGCTTCCAGGTTTTCCCGCTGGCAAAGGAGGCCGCATGAAGCTCTCCCGCCGCAAGTTGCTGGCCGCCGCCGCCGCTCTACTGGTCACGGGCACCGCAAATGCAAGCGGCCCGCAGGCCGAACGCGTGGCCGTATTCGATTCCGCCACCGCCGCGCAACTGACCGCCGGCCACAAGGGCAAGCCCTTCGTGCTGCTGGTCTGGTCGCTCGACTGCGTCTATTGCAAGCGCAATTTCGAGGCGATCGGCAAGCTGCAGGCGCGCTATCCGGCGCTGCGCATCGTCACGCTGGCGATGGACAGCCCCGAAGCGCTGCTACAGGTGCGGCAGCTCCTCCAGCGCGTCAACCTGACACGCAATGCCTGGCTGTTCGGCCGCGAGCCGCAAGAACGCCTGCGCTACGCGGTCGACCCTGACTGGATGGGCGAGATGCCACGTACCTATTTCTATCGCGCCGACGGGCAGCGGCAAGGTGTGTCCGGCGTGATCAGTCCGTCGGATTGGAGCAAGCACCTGCGCTGGGCCGGTATCGCAAGCTGAGTTTGCACGGGCGGTGCAGGCGTGCCCAAAGGGCTCGATTTCGAGACAGCGAACGGCCGCACCGACGAGCGGGCATCCTGGCTCTGCCAGCAGAAGGTCCACTGAGTGCCAACTCGGCCGTCGCTCCGCATTCTGCGGTGGGCTATCAGCTTGACTCCAACCAGCCCACAATGCGGCGTTGAACGTTGAACCAAAGAAAAGAGCCACGCCCGGGTAGGGCGTGGCTTGGTACATCAGAGGTTGCTGCAGTCGACATAAGGGCAGGCGCGGAAGCGGGAGCCTATCGTCGATCACGGATGAGCTCCGCTATGCTGCCGTGGGCGTATCGAGTTCGCGTAGGACCTCGGGATGCGCTTTGGCGACCTTGAGCAAGGTGCTCGCTGCGCCAGTGGGTTTCCGTCGCCCTTGCTCCCATCCCTGCAACGTGCGTTTGGACACGCCAAGCAGTTGCGCAAATCGGGCTTGTGACAGCCCAGTTCGGTGGCGCGCTTCGGCAGCCTCGGGCACGGCGAACTGCCCTAGCGCAGTGCCTTCACCTGCGGTCATTTCGCGAACAGATTGCAGTAGCTCCGCAGCCAGATCACGCTTGGCGTCGCGTTCTTCAATTTCGGTATTGGTCACAGGCATTTCTCAATCTCCATCTTGATCTCCCGAAGAACGTGCCCCGGGATGGAATCGGCTTTCGACTTCGCATAAATGAGCAGGAGCCAGATTTCCCCATTCGCTAGCCGATTGAAATAGATTATGCGAACGCCACTGCTCTTTCCGGAGCCTTGGCGTGCCCAGCGGACTTTTCGCACTCCGCCGGAGTCTCTCACCACATCGCCGATCTCCGGATTGGCGGCTATTGATCTTTCCGTAAATCATGACATCACCACAACGTTGCCTGAACCCAGCACGCGGCGATGATCGAAGGCCGGTG